>JANNCL010000006.1:0-4709 GCA_031386565.1 Candidatus Omnitrophota bacterium | reverse complement strand
GCGAAAACATTGGATGTCCACACAATGAAAGGGTCTTTGGTGATGGCAAATATCGCGGGAATAGAATCAAGCGCAAAAAGCAGATCTATTGCTTCTACAATGATCAAGATAATCAGCCACTCTTTTAACCCGGGAAAATTTTTCTTGCAGAACTTAAGGATCATATTATCCTGCATATGCACATCTTTTTCCTTTTCCACAAACATCTTGATCCCCATGACCACTAAGAAAAAACCCAGTATGTAAAGCAGCCAACTGAACATCATGATGAGTTTGATCCCGACAATGATCAAAATAGCGCGCATGAGCTGAGCGCCCCACACCCCCCAGGTCAGGATCTTGGCTTGTTCTTTAGGGGCACATTTGAAGTATTTAAAGATCAAAAGGAATACAAAGATATTATCAACGCTTAGAGCGATCTCGATAAGATACCCGGTCAGGAACTCAAGCGCTTTCTGCGGACCTTGATAAAAATATATCCCGGCATTGAAGGCTAATGCTATTAAAACCCACGCAATGCTGACAAAGATCGCCTTTTGAATATTCATGGCTGATACACCCCGCTTTTTCCACCGCTTTTATGCAATAAACGAATATCGCCGATGATCATCTCCTGGCCCGCCCATTTCATCATGTCATAGATCGTTAGACACGCAGCGCTCACTGCCGCTAAGCTTTCCATTTCAACTCCTGTTTTACCGCTGCATAGAACTTCCGCTTTAACAATAACGGCATACTTACTTTTTAACAGTTCAAAGCTGATAGTAACCTTCTCTAAATTCAACGGATGGCAATACGGAATGATCGCAGGTGTGAATTTCGCCGCAGTGATCCCAGCGATCTTCGCCGCTTCTAACACATCTCCTTTGGGTGACTTCTTTGCTACGAGATCCTTGAATGCTTTTGGTCTTAAGACGATCCTACCTGTTGCAACAGCACGCCTTAGACTAATATCTTTCTGGCTTATATCAATCATCGTTTATGGTTCCTTTACGCTCTTTTTTCTTCAATGCATTTTTCTTTTTATCTGCCAACATTCGTTCTTTCGCCGACAGCGAACGCTTGCGATTCTGACGTCTTCTTTTTTCCTGCAGGTGCACTCTCTGTTGTCTTCGGAAGGCTTCCCTTTCAGCAAGAGCAACTTCTAACAATTCCCATGCCCTGACCCGATTTTGATATTGACTGCGAAATTCCTGGCATTTGATCAAAATCCCGGTCGGTTTATGGATAAGCTGGACACAGGACTCCACCTTGTTCACATTCTGTCCGCCGGGACCGCTCGAACGCGTAAACGATTCGATCACTTCTTCTTTTGATATAAGTATCCGGCCCATTCTTTTGCCTTGATCGTTTGCAGCTTTATAAAAGATGTATCGATAAACCCTTTTTCAAAAACTGGACAATTAGCAAGTGATATCCCCGACACCGCTAAATACCCACCCGGTTTGACAAATCGTGTTATTTTAGTACGAGCTTCAATAAGATCCTGTGTTACTAAATTTGCCGCGACAAAATCATATGTTTTATCATGTTTGAAGCGATTAATGTCCGCATTCACAACCTTTGCCTTTAAACCATTTACCTTAAAATTATTCTTAGCAGCCTCTACAGAAAGATCTCCGATATCAATGGCTAGAACAGAACGGGCCCCCTGTTTTAAGGCCACCATGCCAAGAACGCCGGTCCCTGTCCCGATATCTAACAATTCTTTGATCTCCCCTCGATGATCTTCGATCATTTGCGAAACGATCTGCGTGGTTTCATGCAAACCCGTCCCAAAAGACAATAATGTGTCCATGAGGATATATTCTCGTCCTTTGATCTTTTTATATTCTTTATGACACCACACAGGAACAACATCCAAAAGTTTGGTCAAGCGGGCTGGCTTCCAATTGTCTTTCCAACGCGAAGCCCAATCTTTAGGTCGCATGATAAGAGATCGCACATGAATCCCTTTTAATGCCAATTTCTTGAATAAACTACCGACCTTTGAAAACTGAACTTTCTTTTGGAAATATATCTTTAGGGATGATTTGCCTAGATCAGCATCTTCGATGATATCACTATCAGAAAACCCTAAAGCGATCAGAACCGTTTTGACCACCGTGAGATTTCGGGGATCATCCGCATGAAAAGATATTTGATAAACGATCTGTGGGATACGTTCTTGAGCGCTCAAGGATTTGGCAACTGATGAAGATCACTATTATAAAAATGGCATTGATTTCCGCCATTGGTTTTAGCTAAATATAAACTTTGGTCCGCCGCCTTAATGAGGTCACGACCGGTGTCAAGACCCTGCGTGGGAAAAGCACTGATTCCAACGCTAAGACTCACCCGGATGGCAACATCTTTCTTCCTGATCTCTCCATTAACACTAGGCGTTTGTAAAAAACGGTTCACCGGTACTTTTGCCTGCTCCAAGCTTGTTTCCGGTAAAATAATGATGAATTCATCACCACCATAACGGCCGATAATATCCGTCTTGCGTAAAGTTTGTTTTATTGATGCTACCGCATTACGCAGATACTTGTCTCCGCTTAAATGACCAAATTGATCATTCACCTTCTTAAAATTATCCAGATCGACCAAAACACAAGTTAAATTCAGACCGTAACGTTTTGCGCGCGACAATTCCTCGTCTAAGCGCTGTAAAATGGCCCTGCGATTATAGACACCGGTCAATCCGTCCAATTGAGACAATTTCTTTAAAAAGTTCTCTTTTCGTCTGACTTCGGTCACATCATGAAAAGCCAGAATGACATGCTGCGGACCCGATGCGAATTCTGCGGGAATATACGCCACCCGCATAGAAACATAAACATGACTGCGCCGCATGGTCGGTAATCTAATCTCATGTTCGAAAAAATCGCCTTTAACACGGGCGCTTAAAAGTTCTAATAAAACTTTAGTACTGATCTTGGAGGGAAACGCGGGGAACCATGCATCGAACTGCTTTCGATCCTGACTGGAGAATAATTCCAGCGCAGCCTTATTGGCACTGAGAACCTGAAAGGACGATGTCCATACCCCTTCCACTAACGGGACAGGCGCCAGGTCGAACAAAAGCTTAAAATTGTCCTTCGGCACCTTCACCAGCGTGGTGATAAAATTATTACGTTGGTTTATCTTGCTCATTTAAATTTTAATAATGAAGGCGCATATTCTTTGGGCGCTTCATATCCCAACAGATTAAGCAATGTTGCCGCCACATTGGCCAACCCACGCTCCTTAAGGTCGGCTAATTCATATTCGCCCTGATAATTCGGATCAACGATCGCGCAAGGAACAGGATTGAGGGAATGTGCCGTACTCACCTGCTTCTTACCGTTTTTTTCTATGAACATTTCATCTGCATTTCCGTGATCCGCCAAAACAACAGCGATCCCATTAAGATCATGGATCGTTTTTAAGATCTTACCTAAACCCTCATCAACCGCTTCAACGGATTTAATGATGGCATCCACAACCCCCGTGTGGCCGACCATGTCGCCATTAGGATAATTGATGCGTCCGAACTTATATTGGCCGCTCTTTAATAATTCGATCGTTTTTGCCGTGATCTCGTCCGCTTTCATGCGGGGAGCTTGATCAAAACGGATCTTATCCGAGGGTATTTCAATATATGTTTCTAATTCAGGATCAATATATCCGCTCTTGTTACCGTTCCAAAAATAGGTCACGTGCCCATATTTTTGCGTTTCTGATATCGCAAAAGCCTTGATCCCGTTAGCACACATATAAACACCGACCGGTCCTTCGATCTGTGGGGGTTCGACCAAATAATTCTTCGGAATATGCAGATCACCGTCATATTGCATCATCCCGGCAAAAAGCACATCCGGATCCCTGACACGGTCAAACTTGTCAAAATCAATGCTATCAAAAGCGAGGGATAATTCGATCGCGCGATCTCCTCTGAAATTCATAAAAACCACGCTATCACCATCCTCAATGGTGCCAACCGGCGAACCATCATCTTCAATGACAAAGGAGTCCATGTATTGGTCGGTCATGGTCGGATCTTCTTTATAATAGGTCTCAACAGCTTCTTTAGCAGAAGTAAAACGACGGCCGCGTCCCAAGACATGCGCTTTCCAACCGCGTTCAACAATGCTCCAATCCGCGTTATAACGGTCCATGGTGGTCACCATACGCCCGCCGCCGGAAGCAATGCGATAATCATACGAACGGTTAGAGTCATTGATCTCTTTTAATAAAGCTTCGGTCTTTTCAATGTAGGTCAATGCTGACTTTTCATAAACATCACGCCCATCCAACAACACATGCAAACAAACGCGGCGGACACCTTCTTTCGCACATTCACGTACAACAGCAAAGAGCTGATCGATATGGGAATGTACATTACCGTCGGAGAGAAGGCCGATAAAATGAAACACTTTGTTTTCTTTTTTAACCTGGTTGACCAATTTCTTCCATATTTCCGTTTGATAAATAGCCCCGGTATCAATAGATCTTTGAACGAGCTTAGCCCCTTGATCAAATACTCGGCCGGCGCCTAAGGCATTATGCCCAACTTCGGAATTCCCCATATCATCATCACTGGGCATTCCGACAGCGGTACCGTGTGCTTTTAAGGTGGTATAAAGCTTCGACTTCATCAATTCATCCAAAACCGGGGTTTTGGCTAGAAACACCCCATCACTATCATCTCGTTTACCAATACCCATTCCATCCATGATGACCAG
>JANNCL010000331.1:0-8963 GCA_031386565.1 Candidatus Omnitrophota bacterium | reverse complement strand
CCATTGCAATTAACACAGATTCCAAACCAGGGATGATCTGACCGGAGCCTGCTAAGAAAATAAGTGGACGCCCCTCTTGAGAAGCATCGATCTGTTTTCCTGATTTATCCGTTAAACGATAATGGAACGATATCACATGTGACATATTTCCCGCTTTCTTTTTATAAATGGCTGTTTGAAGAATTTTTATTATAAGATAGAATTGTTTTATGTCAAACCAAAGTACACGCGGCGTTTTTGTCGGCTTATTGGCTAATTTTACCCTGGCATTGATCAAGATCGGGGCGGGCATTATCGGGCATACCTACGCGTTGATCGCGGATGGGATAGAATCAACACTCGATATCTTTTCCTCCATTGTTGTATTAAGCGGTCTTAAGATCGGGTCCCTGCCTCCGGATAAAGACCATCCCTTTGGACACGGTAAAGCGGAGTCGCTGGCCGCGATGATCGTTGCCGTATCGCTTTTTGGCGCAGCAGCTTTCATCGCTGTGCAATCGATCAAAGAAATACAAGCCCCCTCACAGCATCCAGCCACCTTCACCCTGTTTATCTTGATCGGGGTGATTTTAATTAAAGAATTTCTATTCCAGCGTCTGATCAATCTGGGTAAAAAAGCACATAGCCTATCCGTTCAGGTAGACGCATGGCATCACCGCTCGGATGCCATCACATCGGTTGCGGCATTCATCGGAATATCCCTTGCGGTCTATGGAGGTCCTTTTTTCAAAGGGGCCGATAATTGGGCGGCACTTTTAGCCAGTTTTATCATTGGCTTTAACGGTTTAACGCTATTGAATATGGCTGTTCAGGAGATCATGGATGCTGCCCCTGACCCCGCCATCATCAGCGCCGTACGGTTAATGGCACTAGCAGTTGAGGGGGTCAGAGGCATTGAGAAGTGCCGGGTGCGCAAAAGCGGCACTCATTATTTTGTAGAATTACACGTTGAGGTAGACGGCAATATGACCGTCACTCATTCGCACGAACTAGGGCACAAGGTCAAAGACAAACTCATCGCCTCCCCTCTCCCCATGGCCGACATCGTCGTGCATATCGAACCAAAAACTATTTAGTTTCCATCATCGAACCACTACCCATATTGCCACCCATGGGACACATTTTGCCCATTGTTGCGACGCCGCTTTTATGGCATCCACCCGCGCTGGCCGGACACATGGACTTCGCGTACCACATCCCCGCCGCGAAAATAAACGCGCCTACGAGAAGACCGCAAATGAATTTCTTAGGACCGCCGCATCCGCCGCCGGAACCGCAACCACCACCGTGCACAGGAGCGCCGGCCGGGGTACCGCAACAACCATCTTGATGCTCTTTCTTTTCTTCAGACATACTACCCTCCTTGTTAATTGACAAAGTATTGTATCACTATCACAGGATTATTTTAATTGATAATTATTGGGCCGGGTAAAAACCGTTTGCACCACGGCAATATTGCGCATGGAAAAAGCCGCCTCGCAATAGGATAGATAATAATTCCACTTCCTGATAAATGTATCATCAAAGCCCATTTTCTTAACCTGTGACGCATGGTCATTAAAGGCCTCACGCCAGATCTGCAGCGTCCGCACATAACTTGTCGATATATCCTCATGATCGAAGATATTAAGGTTCCCGGTCGCATACGCCGCGTCATGAATGGCTTTCAGCGACGGTAAAAGGCTGCCCGGAAAAATATGTTTCTGTATCCAGTCCACATTATCCCGAAAACTCTCATAACGGTGATCCGGCGACATGATCATCTGTAAACCCACTAAACCGTCCGGCTTTAAGCAATGATGCAATTGACTAAAATATAATGGCAAAAATTTATCCCCCACCGCTTCGATCATCTCGATCGAAATGATCTTGTCATACTGTCCTTTAATGTTGCGGTAGTCCATCAGCTGAATGTCGATCTTATCCGCAACATTATTAGTTTTTGCCAGCTGCTGAACATAATTGAACTGCTCCTGAGAAATGGTGACCGTTGTCACCCGACAACCGTAATTCTTGACCGCGTGCAACGCAAACCCGCCCCAGCCACTGCCGATCTCTAACACATGGTCGCTTGGCTTCAAGCGTAATTTACGGCACCAAATGTCGAATTTTGCCGTCTGACCTTCACCTAATGTCTGCCGGCCATTCGTAAAATAGGCGCTGGAATACGCCATGGTCGGATCCAAGAACGTCTTAAAGAAATCATTGCCCAGATCGTAATGTTCAGCGATATTCTTACGGCTGCCAAGCAAAGTATTATCCCGTAATTGATGGGCCATGGTATTGAACAAACGGAACCAATTGACCGGCGTACGTTTGACATTATCGGCCATTAACGTCGGATGATGCTCGACATTATGGATCATCCACTCGATCACCATGGTGATGTTATCCGTATCCCAATCCCCGTTCACATAGCTTTCCCCGAACCCCACATCGCCGAATAAGACGCATTGTCTGAAGAAATCTTGGCGTTTCACGTGAATGGTTGCCGTAATGCCATTCGGATCCGTACCATAGATACGTTTGCTACCGTCAGGCAATATCATGGTCATTTGCCCTAATTTAAGCGGGGTAAAAACATTATGAATAATACGCTCGCACCAAGTTTTCATTTTGATCCAAACTCCTTCTTTCTTCCGATCCCGCGTTGCAGGTCCAGGTCCTCTTCTTTGAAATGAAATGGCACATGACGGATAAAATGTAAAATAGCCGCGTGCCAATGGATCAAGAATATCACACGCAATGTTATCAAAGGGAATTTAAGGCTCATCCACATTAACTGCCCATTCGTCAATTCCTTGCGCTTACCTGTCATTGATGAAAAAAAGAAGCGATCCTGGTTCTTTAGAACATCAATGCCGATCTTGAGGCTATCATCGGGCACCTGAATATCAAAATCCAGAATATTATCAAGCTCAGTAAATGGGGAAATGTAATAATACTTTGTTTGCTGCCCCTTGAACGCGCGCACTTTCAAATGCTGTTCATCCAGGAAATAATATTTCAATTCCCCGAAAGTATTACCGATCTCAACGACGACGCATATCGGCTTCTCCATCGCATCAAAACAGAAATAAAATGATACGGGATTGAACACATAACCAAAAGTCCGTACATTAGTCAACAAACGTATATGCTTAACTTCTGCCTCAACGCCCTTTTCACGCAAATACACCCGCACATCACCGATATGATCGGCTTCCCGATAATCATAAATACGGCCTTGATTATGACCCAGCAGACCCGTTGCTGATGTTACATCCTTTATTTCATCCAGGTCCAAATAGAACATGAACACCTTATGCTCAAAACGGCGGATGATCGGCGTCCGGCGTTCATGCATGACGGTCATTTCATATAAACAAGATCTCATTCCCAAATAGGCTCCTTTGATAATTGACGTGCTGTATTCAATGCGGATAAAAGCCCATCCTCATGAAAACCATAACGGAAATACGCCCCGCTAAAATATACCGGCCCGGTTGCATTGAGCTTCGGCAATATTTTCTGTGCTTTCTGACTTTCCGTCGTAAACAACGGATGACGGTACTCCATTGTCCAAACAACTTTCTTAGGGTCTACTAATCCCGGATCATTGATCGATATGAACCAATCCTTATGCTTCGATATCCCCTGCAAACTATTCATATCATAGATCGTTGTCGTGACTAGCTTGCCCTCATCATTTTGGCTGATGCGATAATTCCATGATGACCATGCCGTCTTTGTCTTTGGCATCACCGACGCATCCGTATGCAAGGTCGTAGAATTCGTATGGTACGGGAACTTGCTCAAGATTTCCTGTTCATCCGGCGTCGGGTCCTGCAGCATCGACAAGGCATCATCCGCATGGGCCGCGATCACCACTTTATCATAGGACATCTCAAAACCCATGGTATCGACAACCCGTACTTTATTACCGGCACGGATGACCTTGACCGCCCCGCGATCAGACCAGATATTTGCTTTTATCTGCGCCAGCAATTTCTCTCTATACTGCCTGCTGCCGCCAATACATGTACGCCATTGCAAATGACCGGCAACACCCAGGAAACAATGATTCTTAAAGAACCGCACCAGCGTCATTGCGGGAAATTGCAGCATCGTATCCGCCGGTGATGACCAAACCGCGGAACTCATAGGGATCAAGAATTTACTCAAGAAATCCATGCTATATTTCTTCTCAGCCGCGTATTGAGCTAAAGAATAACTCTCGTACTTCGGATCAACTAAAACCTCCACCGCTTCCTTATTAAAACGGTCGATCTCCATGAGCATGCGTAAATACGGACGGTTAAATAGATTCCGGCGCTGGGCAAATAAACCATTGTATCCGGTACCACAGAATTCTAAACCTGAAGGAACATGCTGAACACTAAAGGACATAGATGTTGGTTTTGTTTTGACTTCTAACTCCTGGAACAGCCGAGTTAATAACGGGTATGTCGTTTCGTTATACACCATGAAAGCGGTGTCAATGTTCAGCTCCTGTTTCTTATCCACGATGGTGACAGTATTGGTATGACCACCGATATAATTGTTCTTTTCATACAGCGTGATCTCATATTGATCGCGTAAAAAATACGCCACCCCCATGCCCGCGATGCCTGTTCCAATGATTGCCAGCTTTTCTTTGATCATACCTCTCCCTTATCTCTTCACAAAACGATAGTGACTGACGATCCACTTATTACCCTCGTCATAGCCCCATAATTCTTCACAAGCCATATAAAAGATGCGCCAATAATGCCACCATTTGATATATTCTTTTGCTCCGTAAGTAGCTTTTAACAACGGCAATATCGATGCCTTATGGCTGTCCATATTGGCTAACCACGCCCGCGCGGTCTTGGCATAATGCGTGCCGTTGACCTGCCAATGGTCCTCGATCTTGATAAAATCCTGAAAATACAGCAGGAGATCATCTGAAGGCATGATCCCGCCGGTAAAAAAATATCTCCCGATAAAATCGCTTTCGTCCTCGTGGTCATAAAAGTACGCGAAATCGCGATGCGTAAAAATATGGATGAACAATTTCCCCTGCGGTTTTAAGAACGATGATGCCTTGAATAATAAGGCATCCCAATTGCGCATATGCTCGAACATCTCGACCGAAACAATGCGGTCAAAGCGTTTTTCCGTTGTAAAAATATTCATATCGCAGGTGATGATCTCGAGATTGTTCAAACCGCGTTCTTTGGCTTGCGCATCGATATAAAGCTTCTGCGTCCGTGAATTTGACACCGCGGTGATGCGGGACCTGGGGAATTGTGTCGCCATATACAAAGAGAGAGAACCCCAGCCGCAGCCAAACTCCAGGATATCTTGTCCATCGGTAAGCTCGGCACGTTTCGCCGTCAAGGCCAGCATATCACTTTCCGCCTGCGACAATGTTTCATCACCATTGATATAATAACAGGAGCTATACTTTAAATGTTTTCCCAAGCACATCTTAAAGAATTCCGTCGGCAACTCATAATGCTGTTCATTGGCTTCTTTGGTCGCGACCGCTATCGGGGCATTACGCATGGCATGGATCAATCGCATCAACCGCGCCTGGGCTGCTTCAATGCCATCTTTTGTTTCCTCAGTGATCTTTGCTGCCAGCAGCTGCCGCATGCCGAATCGTATCATGCTGTCCGGCAACAGACCTTTTTTGATCAAACCATGCGTTAATGGAACCAAAGCTTTCATACGCTGCTCCTTTTAGGCCACGGTACGAACATGCTCGTAGAAGCCTGATATTTCCGGTAATCTTCTCCTTTGGTCTTTAATGCCTGCGCTTCGGCCAATGGAATACCGCTCACTTTTAACAAGAAAATGATCATCAAAATCGGGGCAACGATCGCCGTCACGCCGAACGGCGCGCTTATAGCAAAAACGAAATACCCAACCCATATCAGCCACTCAAAAAAATAATTAGGGTGTCGGGAAAAATACCATAAACCCGCATCACAGGTCTTGCCTTTGTTGCCCGGATCATTCTTAAAAACACGCAATTGATCATCCGCGATCGATTCTCCAGCTAAACCCACAAGGCTTAATATGATGCCCATGAATTCCAACGCTCCCAGCTCCCCTTTAGAATTTAAACAAATGAGTAAGAATGGCCAGGAGAGAACGACATCTAGCAAACCCTGGAACTGGAACATCCAGAAGAACTTAAAATTCTGGCCTGTTCTCCAATCCTCACGGATGCGCCGATAGCGGCTATCTTCACTGGGATCTTTGATCAGGCGGCGAATGAGCAGCCCGGTTAAACGTGCGCACCAGATCAACACCAAGGTCAACAGTAAGATCTTACGCAGGAATAATCCCTGGGCGTTAAATACATAAACAGCCGCGCAAATGCCTAAGCCTACCGTCCATCCGATGTCTACATAAGAAGCATTTTTGGTCTTGGCTTGAACCAGCCATAACAATAACATGAGCGTCGCCGTTAAACCCCAAGCCTTAAGTAACAATGAAAATATCAATGTCCAATCCATACGTTATTTACGTCGAAGCAAAATCGCCTCGATCCCTTCACCTTGTTTGAGTGATGCAAACTGTAAGAACACGTAAAGCGCCGTGGCGATCGTGCCTAATATGATAAAGCCGATGATCCAAATGATAGAACGCAGCCAATGCGCCTCTTTATAAACCACCCAAGCCGATAAAATAGCGATATTACAATAAAAATCGACCAACGTGGTCTTAAACCATGGCTCATTAACGACCGCCGCCGGTAAATGGAACATATCACTTTGCATACAGGTTAAGATCACCAAGCCGATCATCCCCACACTCATCGCCAACGCCGCATACTTTAAAATATTCTTAGACATAAAGTCTCCTGTTTTGCTAATCCATTCTTTTACTAAAACGATTAATGCTGAAGATTATAACACCAGCGGCCATGAGCAACAACGGCCAGATCTGGCTCATGAGATCAAAAGCAGTCATGCCCTTAAGGATTATACCCCTAACGATCTTTAAGAAATAGGTCATTGGCAATAAATAACCCAGATGATGCACCCATACGGGCATGGTCTCTCTGGGAAAAATAAAACCAGACAGCAAGATCGAAGGCAT
This sequence comes from Candidatus Omnitrophota bacterium, assembly GCA_031386565.1. GTDB lineage: Bacteria > Omnitrophota > Gorgyraeia > Zapsychrales > Fredricksoniimonadaceae > JACQQW01. The sequence goes on along the minus strand of JANNCL010000331.1, from coordinate 1,886 downwards.
GGCAAAGAACATGACGATCTGCGATGCCTGCTGTTGATTCTGCGCGATCGTGGATGCCCATAAGCCGATGCCCAAACACACGATCAAATACACCAATGTCAAAAAGAACAGATCTATCAAACTGCCCCGAATAGGCACCTGGAACATAAAGTGTATGGCTAGAATAATGCTTGTGGCAATGATCATGCCCACCACAATATACGGCAGTATCTTCCCGATGATCAGCTCGTAAGGCTTGATGGGTGTGACCAATAATTGCTCGATATTCCCATGTTCCTTCTCGCGAACAATGGCATTGGCGGTTACCATCGGCACGATCAGATGCAAAACCAAAGCGATCAAACCCGGCAGCATAAAAAAGGTGCTTTTCAAATCAGGGTTGTACCAAAGCCGCGGCCTGAAATCAATGGGCATGACGCCGACCGCGATCAATTTTTCCTGCTGCATGAAGTTCGAGACGATCGCCTGTGAAGAATTCATCGCCACGTTTGCCGGCGTGGAATCTGTGCCGTCGATCAATAATTGGACTTGGGTAGTTTTATGCTTTAAGACATCCACGCTAAAATTGGGCGGTATCACTAAGCCCGCCTGAGCTTTCCCTTTATCAATGGCATAACGTACGCTGTGAATATCATTGGACTGTGCTTTAATACTAAAATAATCCGAATGTTCAAAAGCGGCGACCAGCCTCCGACTTAAATAGGTCCGGTCCTGATCATACACATAGGTGCGTAAATGTTTAACGTCGGTATTAATACCAAAACCATAGATCATCACCTGCATGATGGGCATAAAAATGACCATCATGAGCGTACGCCGGTCGCGCAGGATATGAATGACTTCTTTGATGGCAACCGCTTTAATGTTTCGCATCGGCTTGTCCTTTTGATTCTAAGAGCGCGAACGCTTCCTCTAAGGTCGGCGCGATCTCCTTATAACTAAGCGGTGTCCCCACTTTTAAGATCTTCCCGTCACAGATAAATGCCAGTTGATCGCAACGCTGAGCCTCTTCCATGTAATGGGTAGTGATGAACAATGCCGTTCCCTGAGAAGCCAGACCGGTCAGGATCTCCCAGATCATTTTGCGCGACAAAGGATCGATACCAGCCGTCGGCTCATCTAAGAACAAGATCTTTGGCTTATGTAAAATTCCGTTAGCAATGGCTAACTTTTGTTTCCACCCCCCCGATAAGAACTCCGCTTGCTTATTTAGATATTTATCCAGACCCGTCATGACCAGCACTTCATCAATGCGTTGTTGCAACGGCGCGCCATCCAGACCATAAATGCGTCCGAAGAACATCAAGTTCTCAATGATGGTCAGATCCCCGTACAAACTGAATTTCTGGGAAATATAGCCGATCGCCTGCTTGATCGACTCCGGCTGGGTCTTGACATCAAATCCGGCCACTGTCCCGGTTCCGTCGCTGGGGGCCAATATACCGCAGAGCATCTTGATCGTGGTGCTTTTTCCGGAACCATTAGCGCCGAGAAATCCAAAAATAGATCCATACGGGATCTCAAAAGAGACATGATCCACCGCCGTGAACTTCCCAAAACGCCGCGTCAATCTATTTGCTGAAATAGCAATCTTATTTTCCATGATATTTTATTCAGTCTTAAATTTCACATCCACCGCGACCCCGGTATGCGCTTTCAGGTCAGGATCATCGATAACGATCTTGACGGCGAAGGCCTGTGTCACCCTCTCCTCAGGGGTTTGCACATTACGGGGGGTAAATTCTGCCTTTGTGGCAATATAACGCACATGACCATTATATTTCTTGGTTAAGCCATCAAAGGATAGGACCGCCGTTTGATTAAGCTGTATTTGATTGACCACCCCTTCAGGAACAAATACTTTTACCCATTGATCCTTAATATCA
>JANNCL010000313.1:0-2525 GCA_031386565.1 Candidatus Omnitrophota bacterium | reverse complement strand
ATGGTGTCGTTTCTCGCTATCATTGAATTAGAACAACTTAGAATTAATTCAAACAAGAAAAGGCTTTAAATTTTTCAAAGTTAAATGATTATTCTTAAACCTTTGTGATAAATATATTTATGAGAAACGACACTATTTATTGATATTTTTCCCCTATTTTTTTATTGTTTATTTACTAAACAATCAAAGCTAGTGCTATTCCAATTCTTCTATCTAATTGAAAATCTTCCTTATCATAAAAATCGATTGTTGAAGTCGACAAATCACAATATTTGAAATCAGCAACTAGAATATTCTCACAAGATACTTTTAACTTAGAAATCCTTGTATTCTTAGTAACGATATTCATAACCGTCTCAATCTGAACTTTATATTCATGGTCAGCCTGTAATTCCATTATTCTCCACTCAAGCACACTCAAATAAATCTTAGCAAATGTAATTCCTTTCGAATCTTTTAATGAATAACTTTTCTTAAATATCGCATTATTCTGAACAACGCTAAATTCAATTTTTTCTTGTTTATTATCATTAAATACATTTATTTTAGTGCTTATAAAACCAACTTTTTTAACAGCAAAATACAACTCTTGGTGCTCTTTGTTTTCAATAGAAAAACTTCCCGAAATAAAGCCAGCAACTTCTTTAATAAAATACTGATTTGAATGTAATGAAATTTCAGACATTGACATGGGAACCTTACTTTATGGATTAAATCAATAGAATTTAGAACCTTTATTGACTATTCATTGAATTCAAGTTATCACCCAACGATCTTGTAGCCCTATCTACCATATACGTTGGCTCCATTGATAAAACAGCCTTACCAAAATTCTCTACAATGTTATTACCCCATTTTAAGTTACTAACACCTGCGCTATACATATCACTTGCTGTTATACCTAATTTCCCGTAAATAGAACTTAAGTCAGCAACAGCAAAAGTTGATGTGCTTAACCCCCAACTGATTGCGCCGGGAACACCTGTCGCCATGGCTGCACCACCAAGCACTAATGATGAATAAGCTCCCACTTGCTTCCAATCAACTGATGCTGCAATATCATACCCCTTCATAAATAGTGTCTGTTTTGGAATATTTGCATCAGCATGGTATATAATTGCCTTATTCAATGTCTTTCCAGTATCATTAGCAACAACCACAACCTTCTCTCCTGCCGAAATAGTAGCCGCTGGAGAATCTTTTGCGCCATTTAATGCAGCCTGCAAAGTATTATTTTTATCATCCTGCGGCAAAAAATAGGGGTCAACTCCCTATTTCTTAGGCCTTCCCAATTTTCCAGGCGTTAGTTTCACTCCCAGTTCCAGCTCCATCTCTTTTGCAAACCCCTCACTGCCAATCACATATCCTTTACTCGTTCTTGTTCTTATCTCTTCATCAACCGCAACATCCGTTCCAACTAAATATTCCTTCCAACTCACCATGCCGCCCAATTGCGTAAGAATTTGCTCTTTACCAACCGTTTTGATGATCGGATCCTTTGCGATCCCAACATGCGTCGCAGCACTTGACCACACATAATCCCACGCCTTATCAACCATTCTCGCTCGCACAGGATTCTGTTCGACATATCGAACCACCCGCAATAAATACCCGCGATTCTCTATAATACTTGAAAAATAACGCCCCTGCCACAAATGTCCGCTCTTCCTTCTTAATCCATTCTTATACTGACTATACCGCATATGCAATATATTAAAGAACCTCGGCAATCCTTCCTTATCCTTCGGCACAATAATAAAATGCACATGATTATTCATCACACAATAACTAACGATCTCCAAACCATACTTCTGCTGATATTCTTTAACCCAAAAACAATATTGTTTAAAGTCTCCAAAACTTTCAAAAACATTCTGCCGATAATTCCCACGAGCAATCACATGATGCGCCCGTCCAGGACTTACCACCCGCACTCTTCTTGGCATAAGCTTCCTAATAATCGGGGGAATTAAATCAGATCGCATCATCAAACATCAAAAGCCGGGGAAGCTTTTGCAACACCTACAAACAAGCAAACAAAACCCAACAAACAACTAACAACACTGACGACAAAGTGGAAATAGGGAGTTGACCCCTATTTTACGAAACCCCTAAACACCAACGACACACAGGAAATAGGGAGTTGACCCCTATTTTCTCTTAAAGAATATAAAACACCTTATGAAAAATTCAAATCATTGAACCGTTGCCGGCAGTATCTTAAAAAAGGCATCTCTATCAAACACCTCGATCAAATGGCCAGCGCTCACACTGATAATCAAATGGCTCAGATCGTTCAAACTCACAGAAAGGAACTCTTTGCTAAAATTTTCCAAAAAAACTAAACGCTCTTATTCAGGCTCATCTATTGACTGGAAAAGACTATAAATGGTGTCGTTTCTCGCTATCATTGAATTAGAACAACTTAGAATTAATTCAAACAAGAAAAGGCTTTAAATTTTTCAAAGTTAAATGATTATTCTTAAACCTTTGTGATAAATATATTTATGAGAAACGACACTATT
>JANNCL010000301.1:0-4726 GCA_031386565.1 Candidatus Omnitrophota bacterium | reverse complement strand
CTAAGTTATTAAAAGCTTATGATTTTACGGCAACTATCTGTGCACCCTTGTAGAAACCGCAAAATGGACAAACACGATGTGATAGACCAGGCTTTGAACACTGCGGACATTTACGCAATGATGCCACGGTAACTTTCCAATGAGTACGACGGAAACGGCCGCGTGTTTTTGAATGTTGACGTTTGGGTAATGGCATGCTATTTCTCCTTTTATTACTTTACTATTTTACTTACAGAACATTTACAGGCTTCAATATTCAAATTCACCCCGCAACCAGCACATATGCCTTTGCAATCCATACCGCATAATACTTTTGCCGGATTGGCCAAGATCAACTCTTGACGGATCTCTTCTCCAAGATCAACATATTCATCGCCTGGATTTATTTCAAAGTGGAAATCATAATCAAATTCATTTATAGCGTGTAACTCTTCTAAACAACGGGCACATAAGAAACCAAAATCCGCCTTAATATGCGCCGAAGCATTTACCACGTTTCCCGCGCGTTCTAAATGCGCATTAACGCTGATCGGTGAACGCAGATCAATTTCTTCGTCCGTTAAGCCAATCCCCTCTTTGGGGATGGTCTGCTCAACGATCAATCCTTTAGAAGTAATATCCCTTAGTGATATCCGGATCATTTAAAAGTTTCTTTTAAAGCTTTCTCAACGGGCTTTGGTACTAATGTTGAAATATCACCTTTTAAACTTGCCACCTCTTTTAACAAACTTGAGGATAAGAACGACACATGTTCAGATGGCATTAAAAAAACCGTTTCAATATCAGAAGCCAAACGTCTATTCGTTAAAGCGATCTGAAACTCATAGTCAAAATCTGAGGTCATACGTAACCCACGGATCAAGACATTCGCTTTTTTCTTACGGGCATAATCAATGACCAAGGTATCAAAGGTATCTATTTCAACCTTCTTAGTCTTTTTTGTTACTTCTTTTAATAATTTGACACGCTGCTCAATGGAATATAAACTTTTTTTACCGGTATTATTAGCCACCGCCACGATCACTCTATCAAAAATCCTCGCGGCTCGTTCAATTACATCCAAATGACCATTGGTCACCGGATCAAAACTACCAGGATATATTGCCGTACGTCCAGATGGCATCATTTAGCTTTCTTTTGTAATAATGTCAGATCTGAACTACCATACGATCGTTGCATTATAACCTTAAATTTCTCAGGGATTTCCAGCTTTTCTGAGCAATCACATTGAATTATGAGAAAACCAAGAGGGCATAATATATCATTATCCCCTAAGACTTTCAAGGTTTTTTTACCTAAACGTCTGCCAAACGGTGGATCGTAAAAAACAATGTCAAAAGCCTTCTTTTTCAAGGCCAAGAGCTTGATCGTTGCAAGGGCATCAGCTTCAAATATTTTTGCCTCGGATCCTAAATTTAAATGAAAAAGCTCGCAATTTTCACGTATAACCTGAGCATTCTTTGGTTCTTTCTCAACCATGACAACCTCTTTCGCACCCCTTGAAAGGGCCTCAAGACCCACCGCACCACTCCCAGCATAAAGCTCCAAAAAAGTTAAACCTTCTATATCATGACCTAAAAGATCAAAAATAGCCGCACGCAAATTTGCTTGCGTTGGTCTTATACCAGCCGGCATATAAAAATTCCTACCTCTAAATTTTCCACCTAAAATTTTCATTTCTATTCCTCTTACTTATACAATCATAACATTGCAAAACACATCATTTCAACCTGCCAATATCAAATCTAAATATTCAGGAAAACGGCGTTTAATTGATTTCTTCAAAGTTATATTGACTGGTTTTTTTAATTGAGCGTCATTAGAAGTAAGATTGATCGCTTCTTTTCTGGCAGACTCTAAGATCTTAATTTGACCGATCGGATCTGTTATTTTTAATTCATTCACGCCATGTTGGAACTTGCCGAAATAGTGCCCAGGTCCCCGTATCTCTAGATCTTTTTCCGCAATCTCAAAACCATCGATTGTTTTAACAATGGTCTCTAACCTTGCCTTACCTTCTTGCGTGGTTGGATCACCTAATAGGATGCACACCGCATCTTTACTACCACGTCCAATACGACCACGCATTTGATGTAATTGGCTTAAGCCAAATCGATCCGCATGTTCGATCACCATCACATTCGCATTAGGAACATCAATCCCCACCTCTAAGATCGTCGTGGACACTAAAATATCTATCTCATGTGCTTTAAATTGCTCCATGACTCGATCGACTTCATTGCGTTTTAATTGCCCATGGATCAAAGCGATCCTTAATCCTGAAAATTCATTTGCTTTAAAATGCTCATAACTGGACTTTGCTGTTTTTAAGTCCAACGTTTCACTTTCTTCTATCATTGGATAGACAATATATGCTTGCGTGCCAGCCTTCACCCATTGTCGCACCTTTTCATATACACCCGAAGACTTATCCATTGGGAAATGATATGTATTTATCTTACCGCGACCACTAGGCATTTGATCGATCGTTGTTACATCAAGATCTCCGTATAAAGTCAAACATAGCGTCCTTGGTATAGGTGTCGCTGTCATCACCAATACATGCGGATTTTTCCCTTTTGATGAAAGTGCTGAACGTTGTTCAACGCCAAACTTATGCTGTTCGTCAATGATCACCAAAGCAAGATCCTTAAAAATCACATCATTTTCGATTAGGCCATGGGTACCTATAATAAGGTCTATCTCGCCTTGTGCAAGTTTTGTTGAAATAGAAGCCTTTTCTTTTGCAGGTAAACTACTGATCAATAAAGTCGACTTAATGTTTGAAAAATGACCTTTGGCAAATAGTCGTTTAAACGTAGCGAAGTGTTGTTGTGCCAATATCTCCGTCGGAGCCATGATCGCCGCTTGTGAACCATTTTGCACACAGGTTATGGCAGCAAAGAATGCCACGGCCGTTTTCCCACAACCAACATCCCCCTGTAAAAGACGTAGCATCGGTTTTGGTTGTTTTAGATCTTGGCATATCGCGTCTAAGGCCAAAGATTGTGCATTTGTTAATGCGAACGGTAATGCAGAAAGATAATTACTTTTAAGACGTTCATTGATCTCAAAAGATTTTCCTTCCTTTAACACCACGCTTAACCTGCGTAAGATCACAGACACTTGAAATAAAAAAAATTCTTCAAAAGCAATACGATTTGAGGCCTTCCCCTGCTCATGGTAATTTTGTGGGAAATGGATCTGATGAATGCTTTCAAAAAGTGCGCTTAACCCCTGTCGTTGTCTGATATCAGAAGGAATAATGTCTTTAACTTGAAACACATGTTCTTTAAGACAAAGGTCAATTATCCGTCTTAAATATTTCTGAGATATTCCTTTGGTAAGAGGGTAAACAGGGACGATACGCCCCATATTCAGCATTCTGTCCTCGTCTGTGATCAATTCAAAATCCGGCATGACCAATTGCACGCGTCCTTTATAAACATCCACCTTGCCATAACAAACGATCTCTTGACCTACTTTAAAGAATTTATCCAAATACGGTTGATTGAACCATGCACAAAATAACTTACCGCTATTATTGCCGATCGCGATCTCGAAAGTTTTATTCTTGGAATAAAAATTCCTTTTGCCTACCGCTAAAACATGCCCGGTTACACAATATATTTGTCCCGCTTGTAATTTACTGATCGGCGTAAAAACTGAACGGTCCTCATATCGACGAGGAAAAAAATTTAATAAATCTTCAACAGTGTGTATGCCTAGATTTATAAGCAGTTTTGCTTTTGCGGGACCAACACCTTTAATATATTGAATAGGGATTTCGGAAGGATTAGATGACATCTGGTTTAAAAGCGCATTGTTTTTAAACGCCTTGCCAGTTGTTTGCGGTACCCGTGGTCAAAAGCTTCTTCAAAATCATACGCATTTTTAAAACTTTCATAATGATCTTGCTCATTCTTTGAAAGGATCTTGTATTCGACTAAGTTAAAAACAATGTTCCCAAAATCATCCGTTTGATTAATGCCCCAATATTTAAGTACAGCACGCGTTAAAGGACCAAATTTCTGCAATAAAACCTGCTTTATTCCCTGCAATAGCTCAGGTCCCGTGACATGTTTATCTTTTTTAAACTTTTTTTGAGTAAAATGTAATGCTTCCATCACAAATTCGTAGCTTTCAGGACGATAGCGGTTATCTCTAGTGCAGATATCTTGAACAATATTGAAGAATTCGTCATTCATTACAGACATAATAACACACTTAAAATCCTTTTCACTAAAAATCTATAAAATAAGCAGCCTCTTTATGATATTAAGGGCCGTATAAAAAAGAAACCCTGCATCATACGATGCAGGGTATAAAAAAACCGGTAACGTTCTACTCTCCCATGGCCGTGAGACCATAGTACCATCGACCTTGACAGGCTTAACTACCGTATTCGGAATGGGAACGGGTGTTGCCCTGCCAGTAAAGTTACCGGAATAGCTTTGAAGCTAAAATATTCTGACAATCACCAACAGATATCAATTTAGCAAGCTGTTGAAGCGATTCGGTGGTGTCATAATAACGGACAAACCCGCCAAAACGTTTTATTGCTTCATTAATTCCGATCTTCTCGCATAAGTTCATTCTCGCCACCTTGCTCCATATCATGCCGTTATCGGCACCTCAATAGCTTTACACAATAAACACGGTCGCCAATATGGTTTAGAAACATCCATCACTGGATCAAATCCCTTTCTTTCCATAGCAATCTGCT
>JANNCL010000276.1:0-6601 GCA_031386565.1 Candidatus Omnitrophota bacterium | reverse complement strand
AAAAAGTGGCGGGATAAGGAGATTATTAAAATCTACAAGGGTTTAGAAAAGAAAAAACCATTGCCTTCTAAGCGAATTATAGAGATCTTGACTAAGGCGGTGGAGAAGAAGTTTCCTGACGATGACGGAAAATTCGGAGAGTTGGTAGCTTCTCCTTCAACAATCAAAAGAGTGCTGGAATCATTCATAAAGAAATAAATTTATTCATGAATATATAGCTTTTTTGTTGATCTGACAAAATTGAAAAGTCATGGCATGATAGGCCCTAGAAGTAAGAAATTACTAATAGGGTCGTTTTATTTTATGAGTAAATTCAATCTTACATGTAAAGCAGTTGAAACGGTGATGTCGAGCATCTCCTAAATAAGATATTAGAATTTCTATTAAATGACGGCCAAAAGAAGAATTGAGATGAAAGGACAAAAAAATATGAACACCCCGCACCAAATATCGGAAGTGACTTTTCTGCCGCTAAGGGTAAGCGAAAAGGGGCTGATTGGGATAAGTTCACTTCTTTTCGATAACAGTCTTTGCTTGAATTCCATAAGTGTATACACAACCCCCACCGGAGAAATCAGACTTTTGTTCCCTCTAAGCGCTCTGAGAAACGGTAAACAGTTAAATACCTACTATCCAGTAAATAAGGAAACTTATGCGGTAATGCGTGAAGCAGTGGCGAAGAAAATTGATGAGGTAACTGAAAAAGTAAGGAAAGGTTGATATGGATGACATACATGAATTCTTTAAGACGTTATTTCCAGAATTAGATAATCAGTTTTTAGAAATTCGCGCCTTTAATCAATCGAAGCAAGTTCAGCAATGTTTCTATAGTTCAATCGATGAGCTTTTGAACGACCAGACCGCAATTGACAGTCTTGCTCAAGCCCAAGATGTCTATTTTGGTGTTTGCCCTCGCCAGGTGCGGGAAGGTAGTAAAAACGCCGTTAAGTATGTTTGGGCATTGTGGGCTGATCTTGATTTTAAGGATTATAAAGGCGGGAGAGAAGAGGCAGAGGCTAGACTTAATTCGTTCCCGTTTCCGCCCACTATAATTGTAGAAACGGGAAATGGATTACATTGTTACTGGCGTCTGAAGGAATCCGTGGAAGTTAAGGATAACCCCCTTGAGCAATATCTTAAGGCTATAACGGAGTATTTAGGGGCCGACCTAGCATGTGCAGAATTAGCAAGGGTAATGAGATTGCCTGGGACATTTAACCATAAAGACCCAAATAATTTAAAGCAGATAACTGTTCTGACGTTAGCCCCTCAACATCAATATAATCTCAGTGATTTTGACCAATTATTACCTTTACCAAATCAAAATATTACAAAAGCAAATCCCCCTGGCTGGTTTGCAGAAGCCATAGCTGAAATAAAAGAGGGTAATCGGAATCAGACTTTTGCAAAACTTACAGGGAAACTCCTTTCACGAGGTCTTGAATCAAATGATATTTTGGCTTTGCTTACGCCATTAGCTCAAAAGGTTGAATTTTCCTTAGAAGAATTAAACGCTGAGGTTATAGGGCTATGTTCAAGGTATCAAAATAATTCATCTCTGTCTCCTACATATAATAGGGGAGAAACGGAAACGAATTCTAGACCATTTACAGTGGTCACATTACCCGAGTTGTTATCAGGGGAATTGGAGCAAATAGAGTGGGATGTCGACCAGGTTTTAGCTCATGAAAGTGTGGGGATATTGGCTGGCCCTGCTGGTTATGGTAAATCTTGGATGCAGATGGATATGGCCATAGAAATGGCCCGTGGTGGCCTTTGGCTGAATAAATTTGCAACAACCAAAGGTAAGGTTCTCTATATAGATGAGGAGTCTTCTAAAGCCTTGTTGCAAAGAAGACTTAGCAAGCTGCTAAAAGGCAAAGATTTAACAAAAGATTCCTTAGAGATACATTTTGTCATAGGCCAGAGCTTTTGTTTGAGCAATGATTCTTCGGTCAATCATCTTCGGGAACTGTTAAAAACGTTATCGCCCCGTCTTGTTATTATTGATTCATTGATACGGGTTCATAAAGCAGAGGAAAATTCAGCTAAAGAAATGTCAAAAGTCTTTGGGGTAATAAAGGCTTTAGTCAGGGATTTTAAATGCTCATTCCTTATTGCTGACCACCAAAGAAAGATGACTCAATTTGGCGATGGACAGAATCATTTAAGAGGAAGCTCTGAGAAAAGTGCTTTTATAGATTCACTCTTTACACTCAAGAAAAAAGACGACTACCTCATCATAGAACATTCTAAATCTCGATTTGTGGAAGCTATTCCTTCATTCATGGTAAGCATAAAGGATTCAGCTGCTGACGCAACCCAGGTTAAGTATGTAGGAGATGCTGAACCAATATTACAGGTAGAGCGTTTAAGAACGGTTTGGGATTGTGTTAAAGCAGCTTTAAATGATGGGCAATGGTGTAGCAGGAAGGATTTAGTAGAGAAAGGGAAAGTGATTCAAATTTCGCCAAAGCAAATTGATGAAACCCTTAAGAATTACTTTGAAAGTGGAATCCTTGAACGGGATGACCGAAAACCACACGCTGGGCCTGGGGGAAAACAGGCTTTTTATCGATTAAGATTTGAGGATAGTAATTCTTCTCTATTTCAACCAGCGGAAACAGGAACGGAGATGAATTCTGTTCAATGGAGTGAATAAAGAAAGTTTGAATATGAGTATTTGGCGTTGGTGCAACAGGTGTAAGACGATTTATAACTGGTTATTAGATTGTGAGTGTAACAAGGAGGAATATGGAATTAAAACCATCACAAGAAATGTTTGTGCAGTCATACCTAAAAAATAATGCGCATGGAACTAAGGCGTACTTAGATATCCATCCTGATATTAAGGAGGCTTCTGCGAGGGTCAATGCGAGCAGATTGTTAGCAAATATTAGCATACGTACGCGTATTCTCGAACAATTAGAAGAACACGGATTAGGTTTCAAAGAAGTTGTTAAAAAACTTGCTGAGTTCTTGAATGCCAAACGGTGTTTCGTAAATCACAAGGGTGAAAAGGAATATGTCGATAATAGAGCTCTCCAATTACAAGGTCTTACTTTGATTTTGCGGCTTTATGATTCGCTAATTAAATCGGGGGTGCATTTAAGTCTTACTACTGATGAGCTGTCTAAAATTGAGCAGATGGTAAATGAACATGGAACACCGTAGATTTTATAATGCCAAAGAAATTGCCAGTTATCTGGGCTTTAGTGTAAGCGCGATCCGCAAGTGGGTACGCCAAGGTACGATTCGATTCCATAAGATCAACGGAGGTATTCGGTTTGATATCAAGGAGATTGATCGGTGGGTTCATAATGGCGGTTTAGAAGAACAATAAATCTTCTTTTAGTTGATTTCTCGACAGTATTAGCTTAGACTAACATTGTTGGTGGTAAGCCTATTTGCGAGATGTAAGGAGATTAAAAAGGAGTCGCAAATGGGTACGCTCTTTCTAAGAGGGAAGCAATGGTATATCAGTTATATCGACCCTAATGGTAAGCAAGTTCGTGAAAGCGTATCTCCTTATAGAGAAACTGCCGAGAAGGCATTGCGGAAGATTCGAGTAGCAATTGACGAAGGTCGTTATTTGGACATTCGCAATAAGACTAAGAAAGTATTGTTTTGTGACTTCACTGAGCAATATATTGAGTCTTATGCAAAGCTCGAGAACAGAACAGCACGTCAGCAGGCTATTCAAATCGCCAATATTGCTAAGTTTTTTCAAGGGCAATATCTGCAAGAAGTAACTCAATTCGATATTCGTAAGTTTATGACGGAACGAGCGAAGACGGTTAAGCCTTCTACGATCAATCGGGATATTTCTTTAATCAAGTCGATGTATAATCGGGCGAAGGAATGGGGTGTTGCTAGTCTCAATCCGACTGACGGGATTAAGAAGTTGGCAGAGAATAATGAACGTTGCCGCTGGTTGACCGAGGTAGAGCAGAATATGCTTTTATCCTTCTGTAATGGATTGACCTGTACGATTGTTATTGTGGCTTTACGGACGGGGATGAGATGGGGCGAGATAGCCAATCTCAAATGGGGTCAGGCTCCCGAGAGCAACTATGTCGATTTTGATCGAGATAGAATAGTTCTCCATGAGTCCTTAACAAAGAGCAAGAAAGGTCGTTGGATTCCTCTTGGTTCGATTGTTAAGTGGGAATTGCTCAATGTTCCTAAGCAAAAGAACACTGATTACATTTTCTTGAACCCCGAGACAGGCAAGCCATTAGGTAGTATTAAAGATGCATTCAATCGGGCTGTACGTAAGGCAGGAATTAAAGATTTTACCTTTCATTCCTTACGTCATACGGCAGCTTCTCAGTTAGTGCGCAATGGTGTCGATCTGTATGTGGTTCAAAAGATATTAGGTCACTCGACGCCAAAGATGACTCAGCGATATGCTCACTTGAGAGATGACATGTTGATTGATGCTATTAAAAAAATCGATACACAATTTAATCCTCTTGTGTATAATAACGAACTTGAAATGAAAAATAGCACAAATTTAGCACAGTCGTCACATTAAGAAAATGTGCAGTATAACAGTGCTTACGTAAGTGGTTTAAAGTTAGATATTTAGAAATTTAAGGGCCATTAGCTCATCCGGTAGAGCATCTGACTCTTAATCAGAGGGTGGCAGGTTCGAGTCCTGCATGGCCCATATTTAAGTTTTAGTATTAAGCTGTTTGCAGGACGAGAAGTGAGCCCGTTTATAAACTGTGACGAATAGGAACAGTTTATGGGCGAGTGCCTGACCGCAGTGAGCCGAAGGCGAGCGGAGGCAGCGAGTCCTCTGCCGCTAAATACAAACCTAACATTATTCTTATACAAACTATGGACATCCAATCACTGCAACAAAAATCACTTATCATTCGCCGCGAGATATTAGAAACTTTAGAAGGAGCCGGCTCCGGCCATCCGGGCGGGTCTTTGTCGGCGGTGGAGATCATGCTGGCTTTATACGGCCATACGTTAAAGCATGATCCCAAGAACCCTAAATGGGAAGAACGTGATCGGTTGATCATCTCTAAAGGCCATGTGTCGCCGGTCGTTTATGTTACCCTTGCCAATTTTGGTTATTTTCCTAATGAAGAATTAAAAACATTTCGTAAATTCGGTGCCCGTCTGCAAGGCCACGTTGTGACCAAAGTTCCTGGTGTTGAATTTAATTCCGGTTCATTAGGACACGGCTTGTCTTTTGCTAATGGTATTGCTTTAGGTGCACGCATGCGTAAGAAAGATTTTCGTACTTTTTGTATCATGGGAGACGGCGAGATACAAGAAGGCAGTGTCTGGGAAGCGGCCATGACGGCGGCTCATTTTAAATTGAATAATGTCTGCGCCATTGTTGATTATAATAAAGTCCAGGAGAATGGGCTGATCAGTGATATTAAAGGTTTAGAACCGTTGGCAAAAAAATGGTCGGCTTTCGGCTGGCATGTCTTTGAAGTTGACGGGCATAATTTAAACGAATTAGTCAGTGCGTTTGATGAATTTAAGAATATCAAAGATAAACCGACGGTGGTCATCGCCCATACGGTCAAGGGCAAGGGTGTGTCGTTCATGGAAGGCAAATGTGCCTGGCATGGGAAGGCGCCCAATAAAGAACAATTAGCGGCAGCTTTAGCGGAGTTAAAATAATGGACTATAAACCAACCCCCACACGCGATGGTTTTGGTGAAGAAATGGTTGCTTTAGGTAAGATCAATCCTAATATCGTTGTCACCTCCGGCGATCTGGAAGATGCTACCCGCGCGGAATATTTTAAGAAGGAATTCCCGGAACGTTTTTTTAATTTAGGGATCACGGAGCAAGATGTGGTGGGTACTGCCGCTGGTTTAAGTACGCAAGGCTATGTCGCTTTTGCTACATCATTTGCGGTCTTTTTGACCAACCGTGCCTATGACATGATCCGTCTGGATGTGTGTTATAACAATTGTAATGTTAAAGTTGTTTGTTCTCACGGCGGTGTGACGGTCGGGGAAGACGGGGCCAGTGCTCAATGTTTGGAAGATTTTGCCATCATGCGCGTCTTGCCTAACATGAAGGTTATTTGCCCGGCGGATTATTTAGAAGCAAAGAAAGCGACCCGGGCCATTGCTGAAACGTATGGTCCGTTCTATATGCGCACCTCACGGGCACCGTTACCGGTGTTTAGTAAAGAATCCGATCCTTTTGTCATTGGTAAAGCCAATATTCTACGACAGGGAACAGATGCCGCCATCATTGCTTGCGGTGTTATGGTCGCTCAAGCCTTAAGCGCGGCGGATAAATTAGCGCAAGAGAATATCAATGTGCGCGTTATCAATATGCATACCATTAAACCCATCGATGAAGCAGCCATCATTGCTGCGGCCAAAGAGACCGGCGCCATTGTGACGGCAGAAGAACATCAGGTTATCGGCGGTTTAGGTTCAGCTGTAGCGGAAGTTCTCTCACAGCAATGTCCGTCACCATTATCGATAGTCGGTGTTCGGGATAGTTTTGGCGAAAGTGGTACCCCGGATCAGCTCTTGGCGCATTACGGCCTTAAAGATGTGAACATCATTGAAGCTGTCAAGAAAACCATTAGCCGTAAAAATAAGAAATA
>JANNCL010000263.1:0-1884 GCA_031386565.1 Candidatus Omnitrophota bacterium | reverse complement strand
GGAAATGACGATGCTAAAAAGAGGATGCATGATTTATTTGCTGGAAATGGAACGTCACAAACAGCTTCTTCTAAGAAACAGATTTTTATTGTGCATGGTCATGATGTGGAAGCAAGAGATCAGTTGGAGCTTGCGTTACATCGTTTAGATTTGGAACCATTTATTTTGATGAATAGTAGTGGTGGAGGGAAAACAATTATTGAAGCTTTAGAGGGTAGAATAGGGAAAGATTATTCATCTGATTTTGGGATAGTTTTAATGACACCAGATGATTTGGGATATGCTATTAAAGACGGCGCTGATAAAGCTGAACCACGGACCAGGCAAAATGTAATTCTTGAGACGGGTATGCTGTTATCTTCTTTAACAAGAAATCGTATGGCAATTCTAGTCAAAGGGCACTTAGAGATACCTTCTGATTTGGAAGGAATTATTAGATATGGATATAACAGTCACATTCGAGAAATTATTCCTAAACTTTGTAAAAGATTGCAAGAAGTAGGATTTGATTTAAGTTCTAACGAAATTATGAATGCATCTCAGTGATAGGGTGTATATAAAGAGGAAAATTAATATGAGTGAAGAATATATAGAAAAGATTTTAGCTGATGAAGAAGGGCAGACATTTGAGTGTAAAAGAGCGCTAAAGAAACCTTCGGAGGTTTTGCCAACCCTTTGCGCTTTTGCGAATGCTGATGGAGGAGTTTTTATTTATGGTGTTGCAGACAAGAAACAATTTTCTGGTCAGGATCGGCTAATTGGTATCTCTGAGAATTCCAATAATTGTGATGAATTGTTAAAACTTGTTGCCGCAAATTTTGTGCCGCCACTATCACAAATTGATCATCTTTACGTTGATATTATTAATTCGAAAGGTGAGCAAGATAAGATATTGTTGATTTTTATTATTTCCAGTAAGTCTGTTCATTCTTTAGCAAGTGGAGAAACATATTTTCGTCGAGGAAGCCAGAATAATCGGTTGACCCATGAACAAGCGATGAGATTGCAGTATGAAAAAGGAACTATAACATTTGAATCCGAATTAGCCGGCAAGGTTACACTTAACATGCTTGATCAACGCGATATAGCAGAGTTTATGGAGCATAATAAAAGTGAAGAAAAGGATATTTTGAGATTCTTTCTCAAGAATGGACTATCGGAAGAAAAAGAGGGTAAGTTATATTTGAATAATGCAGCAGTGCTTTTATTTGCTGAGAATCCATCAATAGCCTTAAAGCGTAAATGTGGCATTACAGTCACGCATTATTTCGGTACAGTGAGAGTGGCATCTGCTAATCCAAATTTTCGTAGACCACCTTTTACCATAGAGGGTTCTTTGTTGAAACAAATTGAAGAGGCGTATAAATATGTTTCTGAAAATGCTTTGCCTATGAAGTTGGAAGGGGCGACTTTTAAGCGGCTTAAAATTCCAGAATTTGTTGTTCAGGAAGCTATTACGAACGCGGTGATTCACAGGGATTATAGTATTCAAGATAATATTCATGTTCGAATCTTTGATAATCATATTGAAGTGGAAAGTCCGGGATGGTTTCCAGGATTTGTAACACCGGAAACAATACTAGATGCTAGATTTGCTCGTAATCCAATTATTGAGCGATCTTTAAAAAAGATGCCGAATCCGCCTAACCTTGATATAGGGGAAGGTGTTGATCGTATGTTTAGAGAAATGCAAAAGAAGAACCTTTATTCACCGTTGTATTTACTGCGGGACTACACGCCACATTCTGTTTGTGTTATTTTGTTTAATGAAGAAAAGGTTAGCTATTGGGATATGGTGGAGAAGTTTTTAATAGAAAATCCGTCAATTAGCAATAAACAATTTTGTCAAATTTCAGGGATAGATACTCTTAAGGCGTCTGAGCT
>JANNCL010000233.1:0-6056 GCA_031386565.1 Candidatus Omnitrophota bacterium | reverse complement strand
GGTGACGCATTCCATGGTGCCGGTGCATGTGGATCCCAAAGATCTGCGGGTCGTTATCGGCGGATCACGTTTAAAGCCGTATTCTGCCAGTATTTTTAATATAGGCGCGATGAGTTTTGGGTCGTTAAGTCCCAACGCGGTCATGGCATTGAATGAAGGCGCTGCCATGGGCGGCTTCGCGCAAAATACCGGCGAAGGCGGATTAACGCAGTATCATTTAAAGGGCGGGGATATTATTTGGCAGGTGGGTACGGGGTATTTTGGTTGTCGTACCAAAGATGGTAAGTTTGATCCCGTGAGTTTTAAGGAAAAGGCACAATTGCCTAACGTGAAAATGATCGAGATCAAGATCTCCCAAGGAGCAAAGCCCGGTCACGGGGGTATTTTACCTGCGGAGAAATTGACCAAAGAGATCGCCTTGATCCGCGGGGTGGAAATGGGCCACAGCGTTATCTCGCCGCCGGCTCATAGTGCATTTTCAACACCTATTCAATTACTGGAATTTATTGAACAACTGCGGACTTTGTCCGGAGGAAAACCGGTAGGTTTTAAGTTATGTGTGGGCAAGCCCAGAGAATTCATCGCGATCTGTAAAGCCATGGTAAAGACCGGCATCACTCCGGATTTTATAACCGTTGATGGCGGCGAAGGGGGAACCGGCGCGGCGCCGCTGGAATTTTCTAATTATGTCGGTTCACCGCTTAATGACGGCCTGATCATCGTGCACAATGCGTTGGTGGGGTTCGCGTTGCGGGATAAAGTGCGGATCATCTCCTCGGGAAAGATCAATTCCGGATTTGGGATCTTAAAACATATGCTCATGGGAGCGGACCTTTGTTATTCCTCACGGGGCATGATGCTGGCACTAGGCTGTATCCAGGCCCTGCAATGTAATACCAATGTTTGTCCAACAGGTGTTGCGACCCAGGACCCGTATCTGGTCAATGGATTGGTAGTGGCCCAAAAGAATAAGCGGGTGCATAATTTCCATAAGGCAACGGTGAAAAGTTTCGCTGATATCCTCGGGGCGACAGGCTGCGCCAGCATCAGTCAGTTAAGCCCAAGATACTTAATGCGCCGCATCTCTTTCTCCCAGGTCAAAGATTACAGCCAGATCTATCACTTCTTAAAAAACGGCGACCTGCTCAAAGATCCTGTTCCCGAAGAGTTCCGATTAGCCATGCAGAATTCCACCGCAGAAACATTCGCGAGGGTTTAGTTAAAGAATTATATTGAGGAAGTCAGTATAATGTTGCTAATAAAATACTGTGTGATTCTTTTGATCGGTTTCTTTGTTGCATTGCCGGTACACGCTGAGTGTAAATATCAGCCTGATATAAATTCTATCAAACTCACTGTTGTTGGTTTTGTTGTTAAATGGGGGCAGGGGCAGTGTGTCGCTGTTTGTGAAAAGAATTTAGATAAGAAGGATTTGATCAGTATTTATTTCCAACATTGTCCGGAGAAGGGGGCTACGCTTAGCGGAAATATCCATCAGAGATCAGATATAACCATAGAGCAGCAAGCACCATGCTTTTATGAATTTAGGCAGAAAGAATTTTGTACGCAAGATCAAGTTATGGCAGTTGCAAAGAAAAGAATGAGAAAAGAGTGTTTGGGTGATACGGATTGCCATTTTGAAGTATTGTGGAAAGCAAATTCTTTTCCGCCAGCATATAATCCACAACATGAATGGGAAGTTAAGGTCCTATCAAAACACGATATCTCCAAGTTCTGGGTTTCTGTTGATTGCGGGATTAGCGAGTGATCTTAAATTGCTGGTATGTAAAGGAGTACTGTTGCTATTAAAAGGTTTTTAAGTTAGGATATCTGCGCATTAAATCCACAAAGGAGATTTATGAAGAATGATCTTTTCATGTTGACGGGAGCGTTCTTTTTATTGTTGTCGGCACCGGTTTTTGCGGCGCAGGGGAAAGCGGTCATTACTGGCACATCGGTGGATTCTAAAGTTTCCGGTGTAGTTGATCTGACCGAGCAAAAAGACGGATTGATGGTGATGGTCAATGTGACGGGTGCCCCTGCTGGCAAGCATGGGATTCATTTCCATGAGAATGGCAGTTGTGCAGAGGGGGGCAAGGCCGCTGGAGGACATTTTAATCCTGACAAAGTGATGCATGGCTTTATGCCCAAGGATGGTCCGATGAACGCACATGTTGGCGATATGGGCAATATAGATGTAGGACCGGATGGCACGGGAATGCTTCACGTTGTCTTGCCAGGTGTTAGCTTGGAACAAGGCAAGTATGCGGTCAATGGCAAGTCAGTCATTTTACATGAAAAAGAGGATGACTTCAGCCAGCCCACGGGGAATGCCGGCGCACGTATTGGTTGCGGCATCATTGAAGTTGAAGCAGCAAAGCAATAAAAATTTCACGAGGAGAAGTTTATGGGTTCAACAAAAGCTTATGCGGCGCTGAATGCGACACAGCCTTTAGTGCCTTTTAATATTTCACGGCGTGCCAATGGGCCGAACGACGTGGCGATCGATATCGCCTATTGTGGTGTTTGTCACTCGGATATCCATCAGGCCCGTAACGAATGGGGGAATTCCACTTTCCCGATGGTGCCAGGTCATGAGATTGTGGGGACGGTCACCTCCGTCGGTACGAAAGTCAGCCGTTTTAAGGTGGGGGATAAAGTAGGAGTCGGTTGCATGGTCGATTCCTGCCGTGAATGCCCGGAATGCCTCGATGGTCTGGAGCAATATTGTCCCGCTCCGATCTTTACTTATAATGGTTTTGAGAAAGGCACTCAGATCCAAACACAGGGTGGGTATTCTAAGAATATCGTCGTTGATGAAAATTTTGTTCTACATATCCCTGCCAATCTGCCGTTGGATAAAACAGCGCCGCTGTTATGCGCGGGGATCACCACCTATTCACCGTTGCGTCATTGGAATGCGGGTCCAGGTAAAAAAGTAGCGGTCATCGGTTTAGGCGGTTTAGGCCATATGGCGGTCAAGATCGCTCATGCCATGAAAGCGGAAGTGACGGTGCTTAGCCGTTCATTAAATAAGATCACGGATGCGAAGCGTTTGGGCGCGAATCATGTATATGCTACCTCTGACGAAGCGACATTCGGTAAATTAGCGAAGAATTTCGACCTGATCATTAATACCGTTTCGGTAGAGCTTGATTGGAATAAATATTTAGGGCTGCTCAAACGCGACGGGACCTTGGTTTTACTGGGTGTCCCTGCTAATGCGCCGCCGGTACACGCGGCCAGTTTGATCTTTGGCCGTCGCAGTCTGGCCGGGTCGCTCATTGGCGGCATCAAAGAAACACAAGCAATGCTCGACTTCTGCGGGCAGCACAATATTGTATCGGACATTGAACTGATCCCCATCGCGAAGATCAATGACGCGTATGAACGGATATTGAAAAGCGATGTGAAGTACCGCTTTGTTATTGATATGGCTTCGTTAACGTAATGATGTATAACCGCTATAAAAAAGTACAACATTTAAGTCGATATACGCCTCCCCGCAATCAGGAAGAATCTCAGCGTCTTTTTCTTGCCGGCGTGCCAATTGATCCGACGCCCCGCATTCTGCTGGAAAAAGGTTCGAGAGAGTTGACCATGCGCGCCATGGACCTGATATGTCCCATTGGCATGGGCCAGCGCGGTTTGATCGTCGCTCCTCCGGGGTGCGGTAAAACTACATTTTTAAAACATTTATGCCAGTCGATCACAACCGGCTATCCGGATATTAAATTGCATTGCCTGCTCATTGATGAGCGCCCGGAAGAAGTAACCGATTTCAAACGTTCCGTCCCCGCGGATGTGCGCAGTTCATCCTCGGACATGAGTTATGAGCATCATTTGCAAACTGCAGATACGCTGATGGCCGATGTATTTAAAGAAACAGCCAATGGCGGCAATGTGATGGTGGTCATTGATTCTTTAACGCGGTTGGCGCGGGTGCACAATGCCCAGCAGTCATCGCGCGGCGGTAAAACATTATCCGGCGGGGTGGATAGCCGGGCCATGGAAGTGCCTCGTCGTATTTTCGGTTATGCCCGTAAGATCGAAGGGGCAGGTTCATTGACCATTTTAGCGACGATCTTGATCGAGACCGGCAGCCGCATGGATGAGGTTATCTTCGAGGAATTCAAAGGTACCGGTAATATGGAAGTCGTTTTATCCCGCGAGATCGCTAATCACCGCATTTTTCCTGCCATTGACATTGCTAAAAGCTCGACCCGCAAACAAGAACTGCTCATTGATAAAGCCGAATACAATCAGGTGGAGAATTTACGCCGTGCATTGGCTGGAATGAATAAGGTTGAAGCCGCACAATTCTTGCTGGAAAGATTGAAACAATTCCCTACGAATAAAGACCTGCTGCAAACGATCAAAAGTTGACACGGGTTTACTCATTTTCTTTACGAATATCAATGCTTTGGATCATACGTCCCCGGATCTTGACTAAAACAATGATGGGTGCACAGCACACTTCGCAATCCGTCACAAATTCCTGAGAACTGCCGCCGCTCATATCAACATTTAAGACATTGGTCTGTCCGCAATAGGGACAAAGAAAATCCTCGAATTGTTCTAAGCTCATATTATAATCATTCTAACATATTTTATAAGGACACCGCATGAAACTTAAAGGTCAAAAGATTCTGATGTTCGTGGATCACATGTATGAGGATTTGGAATTGTTGTACCCTAAGTACCGTTTGATCGAAGAAGGCGCTGAGGTTGTCGTGGCGGGCCCTCAGTGTGCTGTGACCTATGTTGGCAAACATGGTTATCCATGCAAATCGGATGCGGCGATCAAAGACATGCGTGAAGGGGACTTCAATGGTCTGGTCATACCCGGCGGTTTTGCACCGGACCAATTGCGCCGCGATCCCAAAGTATTAGAGTTGACTCGGCAGTTTCACGGATCGGGAAAAGTCGTTGCTCATATTTGTCATGCCGGCTGGATCCCCATATCGGCGAAGATCGTAAAGGGATTCCGCTGTACTTCGACCCCGGGCATTAAAGATGACTTGATCAATGCCGGCGCGATCTGGATGGATGCGCCGGTGGTGGTTGACCGTAATCAGGTGAGCAGCCGCCGTCCGGATGATCTGCCGGATTTTATGCGGGCTATTATCAACATATTATCAGCGGCGAGGTAAATGGGATGTATTTTCATGATCTGACCGAAGCGCAACTGCTGGCCGTGGCCATTGCCGCGGAAGAAGAAGACGGCCGTATATATTTGGATTTCGCTCAAAATCTTCGCAAGGATTTTCCGTCGACAGCGGACTTGTTCGTTCAGATGGCGGATGAGGAATCCCGTCATCGGCAGCGTTTGATCGAACTTTACAGGGAGCGTTTCGGGGAACATATTCCTTTGATACGCCGCGGGGATGTGAAAGGTTTTGTCAAACGTCCGCCGACATGGTATGTCAAGAACATCACGCCGGAAAAAGCCCGTGCGGAAGCAGCTTCTATGGAACTTGAGACCCGCCGTTTTTATGAAGTGGCGGCCAGCCGTACGACAAATGCTCAGATGCGTAAATTGCTTGGCGATCTGGCGGTAGAAGAAGGACATCATGAACATGTGGCCTCGACGATCAACGCGGCACAGGAACAAGCTGGAGAGGTTGTCGCGGAGCAGCATGCGGCGCATCGTTTATTTGTATTACGTTTTGTTCAGCCGGGTTTGGCTGGATTAATGGATGGTTCGGTTTCTACCTTAGCTCCGCTTTTTGCCGCTGCCTTTGCCACCCATAGTACTCTTGAAACATTCAAAGTCGGTTTAGCCGCATCGATCGGCGCCGGGATCAGCATGGGTTTTGCCGAAGCCTTATCGGATGACGGGAAATTAAGCGGACGCGGTGCCCCCTGGATGCGCGGCGTGGTGTGCGGGGTGATGACCACTTTAGGCGGCATTGGGCATACCTTGCCCTATCTCATCCCGAATTTCTGGACCGCAACATTGCTCGCGATTGTTGTGGTCATCATCGAGCTCGCGGCGATCTCCTGGATTCGCTATCGCTACATGGACACGCCCTTCCTCTCCGCCACGTTTCAGG
>JANNCL010000217.1:0-6241 GCA_031386565.1 Candidatus Omnitrophota bacterium | reverse complement strand
GAAAAAGGCGCGGATGTGAATGCTGTTGATATGTACGATGTCAATGTAATATCGTTCTTGGTCCCGTATAATTTACCGACCGTGATCGATTATCTGATCAGTCAGGGCGCGCAGGTCGATCGGATCCGCAATAACGGGAGCACGGCCTTATCGGTGGCCGCAGAAAATGGCAAGACGGACATTGTCAGAATTCTTCTGTCCCATGGGGCTGACCCTAATTTAAAAGCGGGCACAGGCTGGTCGCCGCTGGATGTGGCGATCCACTATCAACATCAGGATATCGTGGATGCCATGACAGCATCAGCGAAAGGTGCGGTTCTCGGTGCGGCGTTGATCACCGCCTCTATAGAAGGTAATACGGCCATGGTGCATGATTTTATTGCAAAGAAAGCGGATGTCAATGCGGTCAATGAGGCCGGCATGTCCGCGCTCATGGCGGCCATCGATAAAGGGCATGAAGATATTGTCAAGATCCTGTTAGATGCCGGGGCGTCTACCGATATTGTCGATAAAGGCGGTTATGGAAGTTTTAGCGGCGAGACTGCATTGTGCATGGCCAGCCGCATGAAGCAGTCGACGATCGTAGCGGCATTGTTAACCAAGAAAGCGAATGTGGATGCGCCCTGCGGGGCAGTGCAGGGTGCGGCCCAAGCGGGTAGTGCTGACATCGTGAAGTTATTAGCGGATGCCGGGGCGGATATGAAAGACCGTTTCACCGGACATTGGCGGGCCCTGTTCATCGCCGCAGAAAAGAATGATGCGGCTATCGCCCGCATCTTGCTCGATCATGGCACGCCCGTTGATATGCGGGATAATAATGACAGCACTGCGCTCATGATAGCAGCGGGCAAAGGGAGCCTTGATATGATCCGGCTTTTAGCGGAATATAAGGCAGATCTGGAAGCGGTCAATGAAAAGAGAACGCTCAGCGACGTTGGTTCCAATTTGATCGGGACAGCCTATATGTGGGCAATAGAAAGTCGTCAACAAACGGCCGCAGACCTGTTAGTATCGTTGGGGGCAATGAAAAAGAACATTAAGGATATTCATATTGAGCGTTCCAACCTGAATATATTGAGTGATTAAAAGGAGTAAAGTTATGAGTAGTTCTCAAGGAACAGAGCATAAGATCGTTGTACGCCGAGCCGGTGAACGCGGGCATGCGAACCATGGCTGGCTGGATAGTTATCATACATTTTCTTTTGGGGAGTATTATGATGTTCAACACATGGGGTTTCGTTCTTTGCGGGTGATCAATGAAGACAGGGTGGCAGGCGGCGAAGGTTTTGGGCTTCATCCGCATCGTGATATGGAGATATTCACTTATGTTATTGAAGGGGCCTTGCAGCATGAGGACAGCATGGGGCATGCGTCGGTCATTCACGCGGGATCTATTCAAAAAATAACCGCGGGCACCGGCATTGAGCATAGCGAATTCAACGGATCAAAGGAGGCGGAAGTTCATTTCTTGCAAATTTGGATCGTGCCTAATAAAAAAGGTTTAACCCCGGGTTATCAGGAAATAGCTGTCGTCCCAGCCAAGGATAGTCACCCACTTTTGCTCATAGGTTCTCCTGAGGGCGGGAAAGATATCGTACAATTCAATCAGGATGTCCAGGTGTTCAAAGGTTATTTACAGTCCGCTGAAAGCTGTACATATCAGATTCAGTCAGGACGGGGTGTCTGGATACAAGTGATCAGCGGTGAATTAGAGATGAATGAAGTTGTTTTATTAAGCGGCGATGGTGCCGCTGTTGAGAACATTGGAACCTTGTGGTTAAACGCTAAAGAAGGCGCAGCATTCATGTTATTTGATATGGCGTGATATTATGAGCACAGCGTTTGTGCAGAAAGGGTAATATGAAAATATTCTTATTCACGGTATTTGTATTTTCTCTTGTTCTGGGCGGGTATGCATTGGCAGAGGTCTGGTATCAAATAGATGCTGATGAGAAGTATGTAGCGGATTTTGTGCTTGGCTCCGGACAGGAGAAAGAAATCACGGTGGATTCGTCTAAAACCTTGGAAGTCGGCTTCAGGGATGATGTTGTTGGGTTCGATCAGTATAAGGAAATGCAGGCTAAATACGGCGTTGATGTGGTGAAGCTGTTGAATGTGCACAGCGGAAATTCTCTTTCATCTATTGTCGGTGGGGCATTTGAAGTTAAACCTGTTGATGGAAAGCTTAGGGTCACCGTTAAGAATTTGATCGATAAAGAACTTAAAGTGATGGTCTATACAAAAGAGGTCACAGAATAATACCGCAGTGTTTGTATTTTTGGGGAGGCATGGATGGAACAGATCCAATATGAAATGAAAACGAGATTAGGGCCATTGTATCTGGTTGCTTCCCCCAAAGGGTTGCAAGGGGTATATTTTCAGCCGCGATCCATCCCTGTCTTGCATGCGATCCCCCTTGGAACGCCAACGAAGAGTATATTGTCCCAGACTTCGGAGCAAATTACGGAATATTTTGCCGGGAAAAGAAAAGCGTTCGATCTGAAGCTGCAATTCTCCGGAACCGATTTTCAGCAGCAGGTCTGGCGGCAATTGACCAAAATACCATATGGCAAAACCGTGTCTTACCGTGATATTGCCAAGCGTATCAACAATCCCAATGCCGTCCGCGCAGTAGGGAGCGCTAACGGCAAGAACCCTTTCTGCATCATCGTCCCCTGCCACCGCGTCATCGCCGCCGATGGTTCGATCGGGGGGTATGCGGGCGGGGTGGAGATGAAACGTAAACTTCTTGAGTTAGAGTGTAGGGTATTTTAGTGTTGAAATATTTCCAAGATCTGATTAAGATGTCAATAATATTTAGGCTTACGCCTCCTTGCCGTATCACAATCCGCCGCGTATTCCTTTATGGCATTCTTGCCAAATTTCAATAAAGGAGGACTTATGGACAATCGTTTAGCTGTTTTTGAGAATTACAAAATTCGCCGTGTTTATGATGAGGCTTCAGAAACATGGTATTTCTCTATTTTAGATATTATACAGGTCTTGATACAACAGCCAGATTATAATGCTGCTAGAAATTACTGGAAGGTTCTAAAGCATAGGCTGGTTAAAGAGGGAAGCCAGTTGGTTACAAAATGTAACCAACTGAAACTAGAAGCCGCTGACGGTAAGAAGTATTTAACCGATGTTGCTAACGCTGAAACTCTTTTGCGTCTGGTGCAGTCCGTTCCAAGCCCAAAGGCTGAGCCCATAAAGCTGTGGTTAGCCAAGGTTGGTTATGAGCGTATGCAGGAAATGGCCGATCCGGCCTTATCCCTTGATCGAGCCCGCGAAACCTGGAAGAAACTCGGGCGCAGTGCAAAGTGGATCCAGCAGCGAATGATGGGGCAGGAGACACGTAACAAGCTTACCGATTATTGGAAAGAGCACGGTGTTAAGAATAAAGAAGAGTTCGCAATCTTAACCAATATTATTCATCAGGAATGGTCAGGGGTTACGGTTAAAGAACACAAGAACATCAAAGGTTTAAAGACGCAGAATTTACGCGATCATATGAACGAGGCCGAGTTGATTTTTACCGCTCTTGCCGAGCTTTCCACACGGCAGATCGCAGAAAGCATCCAAGCCAAAGGAATGCCCCAGAATGCGCAAGCAGGTAAGACAGGCGGGGGCATTGCGCGGAATGCAAGGACAGAGCTTGAGGCAGAAACAGGTAGGAAGGTCGTATCTAGAGGAAATTATTTGCCTTCTAAAGGGTAATGTCTATAGGAAATATTTGGGCATTGGTCAGAAGCGAACGTTAAAATTGCGCATTGTAGAATAAATAAGGCGTGGCATTATTTATTTGATGGAATGTTTTATTGAGTTTTTGTTATACTAGTGGAATGAAAATAATACACGACATCATATCACGCAATGAACTTAAAGATATCGCCCAGCATTTATTTGGAGATATGGTTAAGGCGGTGGTTGATATTGAGGAAGAAATTATTGCGCTAGATGCTGAACTGCATGCGGACCTTGAATCATTATTACTCAAAGAAGGCTCTAAACAGGTTAATTTATGGGGTATAAATCTATATCCTGAATTATTGGGGGATCAGTTTATTGAGTTTGATTCAATGATTAATATTCGTCCTTCAGTTGGCAACAGAAGCCGTAATGTTGAAAGTGAAGAAATTCGTCAACGTATTGTAGCTGTCGTATCGAAAAGGATAATGTAATGCCGGCAATTCATGCAGACTTAGCAAATGGTCGATTTAGTCAAATGTCATTTTGTGAGCAAATGGCTAATATTGGCAGTGAAGTTGAACGCGCGCTGAATTGGAAGCAAAGAAAGAATATTGAGTATACCAAGAAAGCTTTTGATCGCGCCCACGATCTGATTGCAATCACCATTTCAGGGTTGACCGATATCCATCGTTTAAGAGAGCTATCTCGTGTCCGTGAAGCGTTAAATGATTATTTCATAGGAGATAATCAATACCAATCCACAAGCGCCTCTTGGCGAAAATATTTCATGCATTTTGCTTATGCTGTGCGTAAGGCATATTGAATGTAAGTTGACCCCTATTCTTAAAATATGTTAGAAAATAGAAAACGCGGGACCCGGGTACCGTGAGACAGGCGGCGGCATTGCGCGTAATGCAAAAACAGAGCTTGAGATTAAAACAGGCAGGAAAGTTATTTCAGCTGGAAATTATTTACCGCCTAAATAGTTTTAAAATGGTTGCAAAATTCTTCCACTAGGTGGAGGCTTAGTTCTTCAACCGATACCCCGTCCTGAACATCCACTTGACCACCACCAGGCATCCCACTAGAAATAATGAGATCATCGCTAGACTAAAACCCAGATTCACATCTGCCGCACCGTAGAAGCTGTATCTAAATCCGCTGATCAGATAGACGATGGGGTTGAGCATTGAGACTTTTTGCCAGAATGTTGGGAGCATGTTGATCGAGTAGAAGCTGCCACCTAAGAAGGTTAGCGGGGTCATTATCAGTGTCGGAATGATCTGTAATTTTTCGAAACCGTCCGCCCAAATGCCGATGATAAAACCAAATAGGCTGAAGGTGATCGACGTTAAAATTAAGAAGAATAACATGACAAATGGATGCTGGATCTGAATCGGTACGAAAAAGAAAGCCGTACTTAAGATGAGTATTCCTAATAAAACAGATTTTGTTGCGGCAGCGCCCACATACCCTAAAAGAATTTCCACGTAGTCGATCGGAGCCGAGAGTAATTCGTAGATGGTGCCGGTAAATCTGGGGAAGTAAATGCCGAAGGAGGCATTGGATATGCTCTCGGTCACAACGGCTAACATGATCAGTCCCGGGACTATAAAAGAGCCGTAGCTGACGCCGTTGATCGCGCCGATATGGCTGCCGATCGCTGAGCCAAAAACGACAAAGTAAAGGCTTGTCGATATAACCGGCGCGGCAATGCTTTGGCCGATGGTGCGGAACCAGCGGGACATTTCGAAATGATAGATGGCTAAAATGGCATTAAGGTTCATGGGGAGCGCACCAATTCAATGAAGATCTCTTCTAAGGAACTTTGGTTCGTATGGATGTCTTTGTATATTATTCCAGCGGCGGATAAAGCGGCAAGGAGTTTTGCCACGCCGGTATCGGTATTGTTTGTTGTGTAATGATAAATCAATTGTGTGCAGGTGCCGTTTAAGGTCAATTTCCATTCGGCAAGCGACACAGGGATGCTGGCCAGAGGGGTATTTAGATCCAGCATTAAAGTCTTTTGACCAAGTTTTTTCATGAGATCATTCTTGGTATCGGTGATAATGATGGACCCTTTATTGATAATGCCGATACGGTCCGCCATTTCTTCGGCTTCTTCCAGGTAATGAGTCGTTAAAATGATGGTCACGCCGGTTTTTTGCAGTGCACGCACTTGGGCCCACATGTCCTTGCGCAGGCTCACATCAACACCTGCCGATGGTTCATCTAAGAACAGCACTTGCGGTTCATGGGATAATGCTTTGGCGATCATAACTCTGCGTTTCATGCCGCCAGATAAGGTCATGATCCGGTCATTGCGTTTTTCCCAGAGGGAGAGGGCTTTGAGCGTTTGTTCAACGAAGGCGTGATTTACTGGTTTCCCGAAAAGTCCTCGGCTAAAGTTCACTGTATGCCAAACGGTCTCAAAAGCATCGGTCGATATCTCTTGGGGAACAAGGCCGATGAGCGTGCGGGTTTTGCGAAAATCCTTGATGATATCATGGCCGTCGACTTGTACAGAACCGTCGGTTGGTTTGACGAT
>JANNCL010000266.1:0-1594 GCA_031386565.1 Candidatus Omnitrophota bacterium | reverse complement strand
GTGGTGTTGATATTTCTACTGATCACTACCATCCTGACGCTCAAAGCCACCCGATTTGTGATCTTCATGCTCATCCCCCTGGCCTTATTCTTTGGATACGCCCTGCAGACCATGTCGGAAAATCTCAAACGCCTGCCTCAGGAAAGATGGATCCGAATAGTCTGCGTGTTGACCTTGGTCGGTTGGTGCTGGATAGAAAGCAATGCGAGCATACGCTCGGTCCTGACCCCTATTTTTAACGATGTGTGGAATGACAACTTAACCGCGCTAAGGACTCTAACCCCGCCGGATGCCATCATCAATACCTGGTGGCCCCCGGGTCATTTCGTCAAAGCCATCGCCCATCGTAAGGTCATGTTCGACGGAGCAAGTTTAAGCGAGGACCAGACCGGCTATTGGATGGCAAAAATATTATTAAGCAATGATGAGCGGGAAGCACAGGGAATTGTGCGCATGTTAAACATAAGCGGCAATAAGGCCGCGGCGTTCCTGATCGCTAAAGGTTTCAAAACATCGGACACTGTTGATCTCCTAACGGTGATCGCCCCGCAATCCTACGCGCAAGCAAAAGAAACAGTATCCACATTGCTTAATCCCGCGGATACCGCGCATTTACTCAAACTTACCCATGGGAAAATGCCGCATAGTTATCTGCTAATTTACAATGAGATCGTTGAGGAAAATATCGGCATCGTCTTCGTCGGACGCCGCAACTTTCGTAAGATCGAAGCCGTCAATGCCAGCCCGGAATTATTAGCACAAACCCCCAAACCCAATTCCAAAGAATTCATCGATTATCTTTGGGACTTAGCCGGCGGACCTTCGAAATTCAGCGAATCATTTACTCTGGTCAATAAAACCGGCGAAGGCATGCTCTTTGCACCCGGCCTGCTGGTTGCTAATGATCTAAAGGGCGCCCTCATGAACTCGGATAAATACGGGCATGGCAATCCGCAGTCGATCGTTTATGAAAAAAACGGGCAGATCATTGAACAAAAACTCGCCAACGCCACACTGGGATATTCCATCGTCCTCTATGAACAAGACCATCAGCCCCTGTGTCGATTAATGGACACGTCGTTAGCAAATTCACTGATGATGAAATTATACTTCTTCGACGGGCAAGGTTTAAAACACTTCAAACTCATCAAATCCAGCAGCGACTTGACCGGACGAACGCAGATCAAGACCTTCCAAGTGCAGTAAGTCCCAAGAATATCCTCAGATCCGTAACCGGAGAAATATTAATGATGACCGGGATAAATCCCGAAGAATCCCTCAAATCCTTCAACTGCGCCGGATCTACGTGGAACTTTATCGCCTCGCCTTGATCATTAGTCTCCAAGTTCATTCTATCCGCATTGAGGTCAATACCCCCTTTTTGAAAGGCAGTTTGAGCGTTATCTATTAACTTCTTATTCAAGTTCCTCCAGATCATTGTGTCATCTGCGCCTCCAAAAACACCATACGTTGCATCGAAGGTAATATTCGCAATATTCCTACCCTCTTCATTTGCACCATAAAGTATTCCTGTTAAGGCAACTAAAATATCGTCATACGACCTTCCCGCATAAATCTTGCTCGCATATTGCGC
>JANNCL010000202.1:0-3420 GCA_031386565.1 Candidatus Omnitrophota bacterium | reverse complement strand
CGCTATTGGGTAATGTCTAAAGCCAGAAAAGATGGAAATCTTCCCAAGGGTAAGCCTACCATGTTTGATGTGCGGCAATTGCTCATGGAAGGAAAAAAAGATCTGGCGATCGAGGTGTATTGTGCTATTTTTCATACCACGCCCTCTAAATCCAGGAAAGATGTTGAAGAATTACAGCGCAGCTTGAAAGTGTGACCCGCCATGTCTGATTGTATCTTTTGTAAGAATTTACCTAAAATATTAGAAAATGACCTGGCGTATGCTTTATACGATATCAAGCCGATATCCAAAGGGCATATGTTATTCATCCCTAAACGCCATCATGCCACCATCTTTGATGCAACAGGCCCGGAGATAGAGGCTGTTTTTCAGCTGATCAATAAGGCTAAATCCATGTTGGACAATGAATATAAACCGGATGGGTTCAATATACACTTTAATTGTGGTGCCGCGGCAGGACAAATCGTCATGCATGCCCATGCCCATCTGATCCCGAGGTATACATAATGTCTGTGATAAAGTGGAAGAATGCCGGTTCTTTCGAAGAGATCAAATATGAGAAGTTTGAAGGGATCGCCAAGATCACGATCAACCGTCCTCATCGGCGTAATGCGTTCACGCCGGTGACGGTTAAAGAAATGATGAAGGCGCTTGATGAAGCGCGCGATGATAATAAGATCGGTGTGATCATTTTGACGGGTGAGGGGAAAGAAGCGTTTTGTTCCGGCGGTGATCAAAAGATCCGCGGGGACGCCGGGTATAAAGATAAGGACGGCACCAATCGGCTGAATGTGCTGGATTTTCAGCGTCAGATCAGGACTTGTCCAAAACCGGTGATCGCTATGGTGGCGGGTTACGCGGTCGGTGGCGGTCAGATCCTGCAAATGATCTGTGATTTAACGGTAGCGGCAGAAAACGCGATCTTTGGCCAAACCGGACCTAAAGTCGGCTCTTTTGACGGTGGTTATGGTTCCAGTTATATGGCCCGCATTGTTGGTCAAAAGAAAGCCCGGGAGATCTGGTTCCTTTGCCGGCAGTACAATGCCCAGCAGGCCTTGAGCATGGGATTGGTCAATACGGTTGTTCCTTACGAAGATCTTGAACGAGAGACAGTATCCTGGTGCAAAGAGATCTTGCAGCATTCTCCGATGGCGATCCGCTGTTTGAAATCCGCGCTAAATGCGGATTGCGACGGGCAGGCAGGATTACAGGAGTTAGCCGGTAATGCCACCTTGCTTTTTTATATGACCAAGGAAGGACAAGAAGGCCGTAATGCTTTCCAGGAAAAACGTAAACCCGATTTTTCTAAATTTCCCAAACGACCCTAAATGAAATTATCTGCCTGGATCCTTGCGGTACGTCCGAAGACATTGCCGGCGGCTTTGGCCCCGGTGTTGATCGGTACGGCCATGGCTTACGGCGACGGGGCTTTTCATCTTCCTTCCGCGTTCGCTTGTGCTTTTGGGGCGCTGATGATACAGATCGCGACCAATCTGGTGAATGATTATTGTGATTTTAAAAAGGGCGCGGACACGAAAGACCGTAAAGGCCCGGTGCGTGTCACCCAGGCAGGACTGATCAAACCTAAGATCGTGTTGATCGCGGCCTGCATCGCTTTTGCGTTGGCCATTGCCGCCAGCGTGTATTTGTATTCGCGCGGTAAAACACCGATCCTGATCATTGCGGTCGCATCAGTTATATCAGGGATATTTTATACCGCGGGGAAGAAACCTTTGGGGTATTTAGGACTAGGCGACTTGTTTGTTTTTGTTTTCTTTGGTCCTATTGCCGTCGGTGGAACATACTATGTGCAGGCTTTGGATATGAATTGGTCATTGTTCTTAGCCGGCATTGCCCCTGGGGCTTTATCCTGCGGGATATTAGCGGTGAATAATTTGCGTGATATCGATACTGATAAGCTCGCTAAAAAAAAGACGTTGGCGGTACGTTTCGGTCCGGGCTTTGCCAAGGCAGAATATATCGCTTGCATGATGCTCGCCATGCTGACACCGTTCATTGTTTTTTTTATTACCCACGATCATCAAGGCATTGTGGTTGCAAGCATTGTTGGTTTTTTAAGTATACCGATGATCAAGACAGTATGCCGATCGACAGATGGGCCGGAACTTAATGGAGTTTTGGCTAAAACGGGGCAGTTGTTGATCGTTTATAGTTTTCTCTATTCGTTGGGATGGGTGCTATGCAGCCGTTAACGATATTACAAACATCGATCGTTCCATTCGGCCTTAAGTTCATAAGGCCATTTTCATTTGCGGGTAATATGATCACCGAACGTGTCGGTTATTATTGGCTGGTTACGGCTTCGAATGGGATCATGGCGCAAGGAGAGATCGCGCCACTTGAAGGTTTTAGCCAGGAGACTTTAAAGAAAGCCAAGCATGATCTTGAAGAAATGAACGATGCTTTTAGATCGTGGGAAATTCCTGTTGCAAAGAATGAATTGTTAGAACGATTGCGCAATGATGTAATGTTGCAGGAGTGTTGTTCATCAACATGTTTTGGCATTGAATCGGCGCTGATAGCACTGGCTAGTCAGTCCACAGGGATGACGTTGAATGCTTTTTTAGAAGGTAACGAAAGACCTGTTCAAAGTGCTTTTTTATTGCAGGGAACAAATGAACAAATTCTAGAAGAAGCCAAGAAGGCCGTGGATGCAGGTACAAAAATTTTTAAATTAAAGGTCGGGAACCGCAATATCCCGATCGATGTCAAGAATGTGCAGGACTTGCGTGCCCTGGTCGGTAAAGAACTGGTGCTGCGTTTGGATGCTAATCGTGGGTGGAATATGACCGAGGCGGTGATCTTCGTTGAGTGCATCGGTCGGGAGAATATAGAATATATTGAGGAGCCGGTTAATCATATGGACCGTTTAGACGAGTTTTATCATGCGACGCATATGCCGGTCGCTTTAGATGAAACATTGACCGTGCTGCGTTGCGATGTCAGTGCGCCGGGTCGGTGCATGCCGACGTTGGCGCATCATGACGGTGTTCAGGCCTATGTGATCAAGCCTGTTGTTATCGGTGGGGTGAACGCGAGCCTTGACTGGATCAAGGAGGCGCAGGAGAATGAAAAAAAAGCGATTCTGTCTTCATGCTTTGAAACGCCGGTAGGTTTTGAAATGGTCAAAGCCCTGGCAAGTTTATCCGACGATGTAGCTGGTTTAGGGACACAACGTTTTTATGAGCAATGATATAGCCATTATTTGGGGAACACGCAAGATCACCTGGGGCCAGATCGACACCTATTGCGCCAATGCTATGGGGCAATTAAAAACATTTGGATTTAAGAGGGGTGATAGGGTGGCTATCTGCGCGCCGACAACGGCGGAGTATATTATTGTTGTTTTTAGTTTGTGGCGCATGGGGGTGGTGGTGTGTCCCATCAATCCGAAATTAC
>JANNCL010000188.1:0-2584 GCA_031386565.1 Candidatus Omnitrophota bacterium | reverse complement strand
GTTGATCTCCGACGCCGGTGTATGAAATTTCTGGGTTTTGAGACATTGTGGATGGTCTTGATGCTTTTTGCTTTCTTTAAATGGGTGACCTATAAATATCCTTTTTATAATATTCTGCCGCTGGAGAATGGACAATGGGTCCTGCCATTCTTTTATGGGGTTACGGGTGCCAGTCTGTTGACGAAGATATTCTGGCCGGAAGTAGATAAGTTCACCGATCATATTTTGAGACAATGGCGTGAGTTTGTTTTTCCCAAAGTGTATGATCTGCTCGTTTATGGGGTGATGTTTGCCGTCATCATTACGGGATTGTATCCTAATGCGGCGCTGACGGCTCAGATCGTCGGACAATGGAGCGATTTTGCCCAATGGAGGGGGTTTTGGTTTACCAATTTCCTGATCACCCGGGGCTTTTCAGGGGAGGGGATCGTGATGATCCTCTTCGGATTAAATGCGGCGCTCCTGGGAGCCCTCTTTATTGGCGCGCATCGTTATTTTAAAAGTTTTTGGCTGTCTACGTGGGTTGTGCTCTTGATCATTCAGATGACATTTTTTCACTATGGCATGTCCGCCGTGTGCTGGAACTATCCCCAGAACACGCTCATTAATTTCGGGTTTGATTTTAGTTTTTTAAAAGATCCCGCTCATCCGCCGATGTTCATGGCCTTGCGTGTTCGGCAATTCTTGGCGTTCTTTATGGGGTACGGCATTGTTGTTTGCTATGTATTTTCTTTGCTCAATGCCTGGGGTAAGGATAAGATCGCGGTTGCCTTAAGCCTTTGGGGATTATTGACCTATACCCGTTATATTGGTCATCCCGATGTTTTTGCGTTCGGGGCAGTGTGCTGGCCGGCCGTATTCTTATCGGCGTTCTGGCTTAAGGCATTGACGGAACGTTTTTTTCCGAAGAATATTAATTTTGTTTATGCCGCGGCAGCTGTGATCGCGCTGTTATTGTTATTAACCAACAGGGTTTTTGTGACCTATCCGCACTTTTGGGTGACTCATGTTCAATAAGCATACATTGCGCATTAGTTATTTGAGCATTTGTGCTGCGGCGCAGATCACGGTGTCCGTCGGTATGGCCTTGAGCGCCATGGCAGTGTCCTCGGGCATGTACGACGGTATTCTTTATCTGTCGTTCATCTTTTTTTCGGTCTTCGTCGTGCTCATTCTGAATAAAAAAGACTTTGCGTGGGATTTTGGCATTGAAGCGTCGCTGACCTTTCTTTTGTTAAGTGCTGTTTTTAAAAGCACGATCTATGATAACAGCCCTGTGCTGGCAAGCCATGCGGCCATTGCTTTATTGGTGATCGCGGTCATGGTCAAAATATTTCCTCAAGAGCTGCCTAGAATGTATAAGAAGATCGCTGTTGGGGTCGGCTTGCTTAAACCATGGGGCACGCCGATCGCAATTGTGCTGATCACCGCTTTCGTATTCGTCCCTGATCTAAAAGCTGTGCTGGCGGAGATCTTTATCGGCGAGCAGGCGCATCACATGGACTTTTTCTTGATGTCCCCGGGCCTGGCCTGTTTGCATGGGGGCTTACCCTATGTGGATGTCATTTCACAATATGGGGTCGGGGTGCCGTTTATTTTATCAAAATTATGCCGGCTGTTCGGCGGGTTCGATTATTTGCCGGTCGTGCGGATGGTCATGATCTTTGCGATCTTCTATTTTATCGTATTTTATTGTTTTGTCCGTGCGTGGCTTGGCAGTGCTTTACTGGCTTTTGCCGCGTTTTTGGTCTGTTTTCGTTTACAGATGTTCCATTATGGCGTCAGTCCTTTATGTTTGATCTATCCCTCTTCGACACCCATCCGTTTTGGACTGGATCTTTTATGGCTTTGGCTGTTGTGGCGTCATTTGAAGAGCGGGCGCAATATATTCTTATTCATGGCATCGGCGTATAGCGGGGCGGCAGTTTATTACATGACATCGTCCGGGATGGCGGTGGTCGTGACGTTTTATTTTTATTTAGCGGCGCTGTGTATATCTAATTTAAGAAAAGTTGAGAAAACAGCGAAAGCAACTTTTATGATTGCTGCAGTCCTGCCGGTGTTCATCGGGTTCTTATTGTTTTGGATGACTTTAGGCGGGCATGTGTTCAAGGGTTTATTCTGGCATAATCTCATCGAGTATCTGACATTCTTCGCGCATGGTCATGCCGGCGGTGTTCTCCCGATGCATGAAAGCCTGAAATACCGCAATTTTTGGGTTGCGTTCATGGCGTTCATTATCCCTTTGATATACGTGGCTACCGCGATCGGCGTGGGGGCATTGATCTACCTTAAGAGGATCGATCGTAAATATTTCCTGGCTGTGACCATCGCGGTGTACGGGTTGGTCAATTATCAATATTTCGTCGTGCGTTCCGCTATGACCAGTTATTATTTAAGCGCTGTACCATTCGTGCTGATCTGCGCGTTCTGGGTGCACATCGGTTTAAAACAGTTGAGCGTGGAAAATGCCAGGAGAGCCCGCTTCGTTTGCGTTCTGCTGGCCTTTTACGCTTTGGTGACGAATCACAATTATATCAGTTATCCCAATGTTTTTAATTTTAGCCCGAACCCTTTGGTGGAT
>JANNCL010000174.1:0-9481 GCA_031386565.1 Candidatus Omnitrophota bacterium | reverse complement strand
CCGGTGATCAATACCTTTGTGGATGTGGTTGTTGCTCAAATGAAGTTCGCCTATCCTGAGATCGTAGACCGCGCCAAAGAAATTAAAGAAATGATCGGACATTTGGAAGAGCAGTATTTACGCTTAAAGAATGAGAAAGTTCCTGAACTAAAGTCAAAGATCAGTCTTAATAAAAGCATCGATGAAATGGCGAATATCACTTTCTTTTACCGGGATACTTGCGGTTTGTCCATAGGGTTGATCACGGAAGTCTTGCAGTCGGCACAAATAGAGGCGGATAAGGTCGCAGCGATCGTGGCCGGGGTTGAAAAGAGATTGGATGAACAGCGTGAACGCTCACGCGCGTCTAGCAAGATGACCGGGGATGTTTTTTCCGAAGCGGGGATTGACTTAAACGTACCTAAGACAAAGTTCTTAGGTTATGAAAATTTGGAAGCAAAAGCGAATGTTATAAAGGTAGTCCGCGACGGACAAAATATAAAATTTATTTTGGATCAAACGCCATTTTATGCTCAGTCTGGCGGCCAAACAGGAGACGCCGGTTCTATTTCAAATGGCACGGTTATGGTGCATGTCACGGATACTCAAAAGATCAATGATATTTATATCCATGAGGGAACAATCGAGCGCGGGGAGATTCATGTAGGCGATGCTGTTCAAGCCTGCGTTGATGCTGATCGCCGTCAAGCGATCAAGCGCAATCATAGCGCCACCCATTTATTACAGTCGGCATTGCGACAAACATTAGGTGCTCATGTTAAACAGCAAGGTTCTTTGGTAGCGCCGGAGCGTTTGCGTTTTGATTTCACACATCCTTTAGGGGTTAAGAAAGAAGAAATTGCCAAGATCGAGTCCATTGTTAACGGGTATGTTGATCATGCGGATGCGGTGACAGTTGAGGTATTGCCGTTGGAAGAAGCAAAAAAGAAAGGTGCTTTGGCATTCTTTGCTGAAAAGTACGGTGATACAGTGAGAGTGGTGACTATGGGGGATTATTCACGGGAATTTTGCGGTGGAACGCATGTGAAAAATACGAGGGATATTGAAACAGTAAAGATCGTGACCGAAGGTTCGGTGGCGCAGGGGATTCGGCGTATCGAAGCGGTCACTGGTAAAGCAGTGGTTGAGGCGATCGTATCGCAGCAACGCGCACAAGAAGCTCTGATTGAACAGGCCCAAAAAGCCAAAGAAGCACAACAGCAGGGACAAAAGGCGCAATTTGAAGCTGTTAGAGCATCGATCGATGTGCTGATCAAGGAAGCTTTAACCATCAATACTATTAAAGTGGTGACCTATATCGGGCAGGACCTTGATATTAGCTTATTGCGTAAATTAACGGATCTTTTGAAACAGAAAGTCCCGTCAGGGGTATTTATTCTGGGTTATAAAACAGCATCAGATGCGGCCCTGGTCATTGGGGTCACGGATGATCTGGTCAACCGTGGTCTTAAGGCCAATGAATTAATGGTTAAAGTTGCTCCGGTCTTTGAAGCCAATGGCGGAGGTAAACCTCAATTAGCTCAGAGCGGGAGTAAAGCCCCGCAAAAATTGGAAGCGGCCGTTTCTTTATTGAAGGAATTGATAACACTATGAAATTGATCAAACAATCAGGTCAGAGCATGGATAAACTTTATAACCGCCATTTAAGCGTGCGGCGTAAGGCGATCGAAGAAAAAGTGCGCAGTATTATTGATGATGTCCGTGTGCATGGCGATGAAGCCTTAATAAAGTATACCAAGCGCTTCGACGGGGTTAAATTAACCGCGCGTCAGATAAAGGTTGCCGAAAGCGAGATCTCAAGCGCATTTGGCGGTATAACTCCGGAATTCGTCGGTCATTTAAAGAGCATTATAAATAATGTGTCTAATTATTATAAGAAACAGGTGCACAAACCCTGCAAGATCAAAGACAGCGATGGCGTCATGCTTAAGGAAGAGATCAAGCCTTTGGATTCGGTCGGTATTTATATCCCGGCCGGCACAGCACCGTTAGTATCGTCCGTCTATATGACCGCTGTTCCCGCGATCATTGCAGGGGTTAAAAGGGTGGTCATTGTGACACCGCCTAATAAATCGGGGCAGGTCAATCCGTATATCTTAGCCGTTGCGAATTTACTAAAAGTGAGCGAAATTTATAAAGCCGGTGGGGCGCAAGCCATTGCCGCGTTGGCTTTAGGAACCAAGACGATCCCGAAAGTAGATAAGATCGTCGGTCCCGGCAATGTTTATGTCACTGAAGCCAAGCGGCAATTATTTGGCTATGTCGATATCGATATGTTGGCGGGTCCGACGGAGTTAGTGGTCATCGCCAATCGTTATAGTAATCCTGAATTTGTGATCGCGGACCTTGAGGCTCAAATGGAACATATCGGCGGGATCTCGATCTTGTTGTCAACATCCAAACAATTGATCAAACAAGTCAAGGACCGGGTGGCGAACGGTTATTGTATTCTCTGTAAGAATACGGATGAGGCGGTTAATATTGCGAATCGATTAGCGCCAGAACATTTGCAGATCATGACCAATAATGCACATTCGGTGGCTAAAAATGTGCGTCATGCCGGAGCTATTTTCTTAGGGCCGTATAGTCCTACCGCTTTAGGTGATTATGCGGCAGGTCCAAGCCATGTACTACCGACAATGGGGACAGCGCGCTTTTTCTCGGGACTTTGTTTATCATCTTTCCAGAAATCAAATCACGTGATCGCGTATTCGAAGAAGGCATTAGAGAGAATGCGCGAGCCGTTGGAAAAAGTGGCTTTATTAGAAGGTTTAGTCAAACATGCGGATTCTGTTAATGTGAGGTTCAAATAATGACACAACGTAGTGCACAGATCGAAAGAAAGTCTAAAGAAACTCAGATCACAGTTTTTGTTAATGTTGACGGAACCGGCGAGACGAAGATCCAAACACCGATCGGGTTCTTGAATCACATGCTGGAGCTTTTTGCGTTTCACGGGTATTTTGATATCAATATCGATGTGAAGGGGGATACGCATATTGATATTCATCATACCAATGAAGATATCGGCATTGTTCTTGGCAAAGCGTTCAAGAAAGCATTGGGGGAAGAAAAAGCGGGGATCAAGCGATTTGGTTCCGCCTTTGCGCCGATGGAAGGAACGGTCGGGCAATGCGTGATCGATATTTCAGGTAGGGGATTTTTTAAATTCAACGTGTTGTCAGCCATGCCTGTTCAAAAAGGCACCGAGGGCTATGAATTTTCCCATTTTGAACATTTAATGGAAAGTTTTGCTCATAACTTGGGAGCAACGTTGACGTTTTCACTGCAAAACCCTAGTGATGACCTGCATACGAATCTGGAGACGATGTTTAAATCTTTAGGGCTGGCACTAGATCAAGCGACAACAGTTGATCCCAGACGTGCAGGTAAAGTTCCATCAACTAAAGGGATTATTGACTAAATGTGCATGACGAAGGGCTAGGGTAAGTTCATTCGGAACTCAACCCCCCCAGCCCCCGTAACACATGCACGAGTTTGTATTCAACGGTTGATGGTTAATAAAATCTGGTAGTTGTGAATTCATTGGGGCAGCATGTGACGGGGGACGTTTCGTTCCGACTGAACTTACCCTACCCCTTCTTATCGGCAAATAGTTTTTTGGAAATATTTTAATGATCGCAATTATTGATTACGGCATGGGGAATTTGCAGAGTGTGCAGAAGGCTTTTGAGAAGGTCGGCGCTGCCACGCAGATCACTAAAGTGCCTCAGGTTATTCTGACGGCATCGCATGTTGTTCTGCCGGGTGTCGGGGCGATGGCGCCGGCGATGCAAAAATTGCAGGAGTTAGGCTTAACGGATGCGATCAAGCGGGTTATTGCGGAAGGGAAGCCTTTTTTAGGGATATGTTTAGGGTTGCAATTATTGTTTGATAAAAGCAGTGA
The DNA here is from genome assembly GCA_031386565.1 of Candidatus Omnitrophota bacterium. Classification (GTDB taxonomy): domain Bacteria; phylum Omnitrophota; class Gorgyraeia; order Zapsychrales; family Fredricksoniimonadaceae; genus JACQQW01. Next base: position 5,574 of record JANNCL010000174.1, on the reverse strand, counting down.
GGGCGGTAATACCCAGGGCTTAAAGATCATCCCTGGTACGGTCGAACGCTTTACGTTAGGAAAAGTTCCGCACATGGGATGGAATCAATTAAAGTTCCAACCTGCGGCCGGCAAAATGTTTGACGGCCTCTCAAACGGTGACAATGTGTATTTTTGTCATTCGTATTATGTTAGACCGGCTGAATCCTCTGTTGTTGCGACAACGACGGATTATGGCATTGATTATGTTTCGGCCATAGCTAAAGGAAAAATGTGGGGCATGCAATTTCATCCGGAGAAAAGCCAAAGTGTGGGTCTAACGATTCTAAGGAATTTTACTAAGTTATGATCCTCATCCCGGCAATTGATATTAAAGGCGGCAAGGTGGTGCGTTTATTCCAGGGCAAGTTTACGGAGGTCACGGAATATGGCGACGACCCTTTGGCAATGGCACTGCAATGGGAACGTTTGGGCGCCAAATGGCTGCATGTTGTAGATTTAGATGGTGCTAAAGATGCTGTGATGGGAAATCAGGCGGTCATTAAAAAGATCGCGCAAACGCTTAAGATCCCGGTTGAGGTGGGCGGCGGTATTCGATCCGAAGAAACGATCAAGGATCTGGTCCAAGACGGTAATATCGCGCGAGTGATCTTAGGGACCAAAGCTATTGAGAACAGGGATTTTTTAAAGAACATGTTAGGTATTTATGGCGATAAGATCTGTGTGAGCCTGGATTGTACGAATGGTTTCGTGGCATCGCGCGGCTGGGTGGCAAGTAGCAATGTGAAAGCCGTTGACCTGGCGAAAGAACTTGAATTGATCGGTCTTCAGTGGCTGGTATATACAGACATTGCCAGAGACGGGACATTAACAGGACCCAATTATGAACAGTTAGCGACCATGCTGGGTGTGATCCGTAAAATGAATTTGATCGCATCGGGCGGCGTTGCTAACATCGATGATGTTAAACGCCTAGCCTCCATGAAAGGCGTCGCTGCGGCCATTACCGGAAAAGCCATTTATGAAGGTAAATTGGATTTCGCCACAGCTCTTAAGGTATGTTAAATAAACGCATTATCCCATGTTTGGATGTCAAGGACGGCCGGGTGGTCAAAGGGGTTAACTTTGTCCAGTTACGCGACGCCGGGGATCCGGTTGACTGTGCCAAAGCATATGATGCCGCCGGTGCCGATGAATTGGTTTATTTAGACATTACCGCATCCGTTGAGGCACGTTCGGCTTTTTTAGATGTGATCAAAAGGACCGCCCAGGAAGTTTTTATGCCATTAACGGTGGGTGGCGGGATCAGTAATGTTGCCGATATCCGGCAATTGCTTTTAGCCGGCGCCGATAAAGTTTCTTTGAATACCTCTGCGGTGAAAGAACCGGGGATCATTCGCGCCGGAGCAAATATGTTCGGCAGTCAGTGCATTGTGGTGGCGATCGATGCCAAACGGGTGGGAGATCATTTTGAAGTTTTTACGCATGGGGGTCGCAATCCGACCGGGAAAAATGCTATACTTTGGGCTCGCCAGGCGCAGGACTTAGGTGCCGGTGAGATATTATTGACCAGCATGGATGCGGATGGTACTAAAAATGGTTATGATCTGGCCTTAACAAAAGCGGTATGCGATGCAGTGACTATCCCGGTGATCGCTTCCGGCGGGGCAGGTAAGTTAGAGCATTTTTATGATGTATTCACTCAAACGACCGCGGACGCAGCTTTGGCCGCATCTGTTTTTCATTTTGGGGAAATACCGATCACTGAAGTTAAAAAATACCTTAAATCTAAGAAAGTGAACATACGATGAGCGATATCGAAACGATTCGGATAACCAAAGATAATTTAGACCAGTTAAAGTTCACTGCTGACGGCTTGATCCCAGCGATCGCCCAGGATATCAAGAATGGTGAAGTGTTGATGATGGCCTGGATGAACATAGATTCATTAAAAGCCACCATTACGACAGGCAAAGCTTCCTATTGGTCACGTTCCCGAAAAACATTCTGGGTCAAGGGCGAGACCTCCGGGCATATCCAGCATGTGAAAGAAATTTATTATGATTGTGATTGTGATGTTTTGCTCATGAAGGTCGATCAAGTCGGAGCTGCATGCCATACTAACAAACGCAGCTGCTTTTATAGGAAATTGGTTTAATGCACGTTTTGTCTTTTAATGATTTTTTGAAATATAGTACCAAAGGTAATCTGATCCCTGTTTATCGCGAGATACTGGGGGATCTAGAGACGCCCGTATCGGCCTATTATAAATTAACATCTAAGGCGAAATATTCTTTTCTACTTGAGTCTGTTGAAGGCGGCGAGAAATTTGCCCGATATTCGTTCATTGCCCGTGATCCAAAATTGATCTTGCGCAGTAAGGGGAAATCAGTATCGATAATCCGATTTAAAGACGGTAAAAAGACGGTTGAGGAAAAGACTTTTGAAAAATCGCCCTTAACGATCTTGCGTGAATTGATGTGTGATATTAAAGCAGTTAATGTTCCTCAGCTGCCTAAATTCTTCGGCGGTCTGGTCGGATATTTAAGTTATGATTGCGTGCGCTTCTTTGAAAAACTGCCGGATACCAGTACGGATGAATTAAGTTTAGATGACATGGTGATGATGCAAGCGGATGATCTGATCGTTTTTGACCACAAGCATCGCACCATAAAAGTCATTGCTTGTGTTCTTTTGTCAAAAAATGATACTAAAGAAGTTAAGCTCAAGAAGTACGATGAAGCCTTAAAAAGAATTGATGCCTTGATCAATAACCTGCAAAAACCATTGCGGATGCCTATTTTTCCCAATGCTCAAAAAGCACAAGTCAGTAGTAATTGTACGCAAAAGAGATATACGGATATGGTCAGAGCGGCAAAGGAGCATATCACCGCAGGGGATATTATTCAGGTTGTACTTTCCCAGCGATTTTCAGTAAAGATTGATGTGCCGCCTTTGGAAATCTACCGCTGTTTACGCGCGCTCAATCCTTCACCGTTCATGTTCTTTCTTAATTTAGACGGCTTGCAATTGATCGGTGCTTCTCCAGAGTTGCTGGTCAGTGTTCAAGACGGAACGGCTCAAGTCAGGCCGATTGCTGGAACTCGTCACAGAGGTGAAACACCGTCGGAAGATACCCGCCTTGAAAAAGAATTATTAGCAGACCCTAAAGAAAAAGCAGAACATGTGATGTTAGTTGACCTGGGGAGAAATGATCTGGGTCGGGTGTGTGAACAAGGCACGGTGAAGCTTTCTGAGTTCATGACCATTGAACGCTATTCCCATGTCATGCACATTGTGAGCAATGTACAGGGAAAATTGCGTAAAGATAAGGATGCATTGGATGTTCTGGAAGCGTCTTTTCCGGCCGGAACAGTGTCTGGTGCACCTAAGATCCGTGCGATGGAGATCATTGAAGCGTTGGAAGGGACAAAACGGGGGCCTTACGCGGGAGCGGTCGGATTCTTAAGCTTTTCGAAAAACCTTGATATGTGCATAACTATACGTACAATAGTGGTTCGGCAAAGTACGGCCTATGTCCAAGCTGGGGCCGGTATCGTAGCGGATTCAGATCCAGCGAAAGAATACATAGAAACAGTCAATAAAGCAAAAGCGCAAATTAAAGCCATAGAGCTAGCGCATTAACTTGAATTTTTCTTAAAGAAAAATTCACCCGAAGGGGCCGCTGCTGCTGATTAAATTGTTTAGCGGAAGTTATCCCCAAGGGACTAAAGAAAGGAAACACAGTAATGGAAGTACGCATACGTTTACAAAAAGCAGGTAAAGCAGCCACAGGGGCTTACAATTACCGCATCGTTGCATTACCCCGCAATGAAGGCCGTGATGGTAGAGCGTTAGAGATCTTGGGACATTACGATCCCGCCAAGAAGCCGGCAGTTTTTTCTTTGAAAAAAGAAAAGATCAATGCCTGGGTTGCTAAAGGCGCTCAAATGTCGGATACCGTACGCAGTTTAATGAAAAAACAAGTGGTCGGCAAAGTCGAACCATCTAAGTAAGGATTATTATGCCTCCAGAATTCTTGAATCAGATATTATTTCAGGTTGTGCCTATCGGGTTGATCATTTATTTCCTGATCTTTCGTCCTCATCAGAAACAACAGAAGAAATTAAAGGACATGATCACGAACCTGAAGAAAAATGATGCCGTGGTCACTAGCTCCGGTATCCACGGTGAAGTGGCTATTGTGAAAGATAAGACCGTTGTTATACGGGTTGATGAAGGCTGCCGCATCGAGTTCGATAAGGAATCGATCGCGTTGGTTAAGTCAAACGAAGTAAAACCGGAAGTGGTCTCATCGAAATGATGAGGCTGTCCTAAAGGCAAATGCCTCAAGGATCTTTATAAATTAATCGAAAGGTTCATTATGAGTGCGGATTTACGCAAACGCTTCATCATCATTTTTGTTGTCATTGCCGGATGCTTTGCATCTTTATACCCTATCCAAAAACGCATTAACCTTGGTCTGGACTTAAAAGGCGGGATGCATTTGATATTAAAGGTGGATAATGATGGTTTGAAAGACGATGCTTCGAAAAATGATGCCGTTTTGCGTGCTATGGAAGTGTTGCGTAACCGCATTGACGGACTAGGGGTTGGTGAAGCGTTGATCCAGCGTCAAGGCCAGAATCAGATCTTGGTACAGCTTCCGGGAATTACCGACCGTGAAAAGGCCAGAGAAATGGTCGATCGTGTGGCGCATTTGGAGTTTAAAGTTGTATCTGCGGATGAGGGCAAATTTAAAGACGCCTTAGCTGGTAATGTCCCCGATGGTTTTGAGTTAAAGATGTCCAAAAAAGAGGGCGGCGGCCCAATGTTATTAGTAAAGGAAGCTGTTTTAAGCGGCGAATCCATTAAAGACGCGCGTGTTGATTTTGACCGTACCGGGATGCAGCCAAAGATCTCCTTAACTTTTAATGAGGAAGGTGCCAAGGCATTCGGGGATCTGACCACGGCCCATGTGAATGAACGTTTGGCCATTGTCCTAGATGGTGAAGTTTTATCCGCTCCGAATATCCGTGAACCAATATTAAGCGGGACTGCGGAGATCACTGGTCAGTTTAAATTTGAAGAAGCTTCATTGCTGGCGTTGAGTTTACGCAGCGGTTCTTTAAAAGTGCCGATGCATGTTGAAGAAGAACGTACGATCGGCCCGTCTTTGGGTAAGGATTCCATTGAAGCGGGCGTTAAAGCGACGATCTTAGGCGGTATTTTGATCGTAGCTTTCATGAGCTTATATTATTTCGTAGGCGGCATTATCGCTTCGGCGGCTTTGGTTGTTAACTTGCTGATGATCTTAGGCGGTATGGGATTACTGAATATCCTGATGCCTGATTCGCAGCTGACTTTAACCTTGCCTGGTATCGCTGGTATTATTTTAACTTTAGGTATGGCGGTTGATGCTAACGTTTTGATCAATGAGCGTATTCGTGAAGAACTTGAGAATGGGCGTCCTTTAAGTGCGGCGATCAATCAAGGTTATGCCCGTGCCTGGTCTGCCATCATTGATTCCCACGTAACTTCCTTGATCGCCGGTTTCATGCTATTCCAGTTCGGTTCTGGTCCGATCAAAGGATT
>JANNCL010000259.1:0-2968 GCA_031386565.1 Candidatus Omnitrophota bacterium | reverse complement strand
GGTCGGTTACACAGATCACTGATTTCTTGAACCATGCCCTAAACAAAAATGAACTATTTCTGGCCCTGCCTTACGATGATATCTATTATTTCCTGACCGGCAAGATGAGTCCGACGCGGCAATTGGTTTTCTTTGAATTTGCCAGGATCTCCGTTACACAAGAAGTCGGCATCATCAAAGAGATCGAGGCGCATGGGGTCAATATGATCTTGCTGTCCAATTATTATAAGACCAATGACCATTACCGCGGGACTTTTGGGACATCCTATTGCCCGCTGATCGCGGCCTATATGCGCGATAATTTTTCACCCGTCGCTCAATTGGGTGAATGGGACAGCACACCGGGATGGGCGGACCATCACGGCATCACTGTCTTTAAAAGAAATGCCCATGCCCTATAAAGATCTACGTCATCTGCTTTTATTCACCGCCGTCATTGCCGGCGTGATCGTTACCCTAAACACCGAACTCCTAAGCGTGCTTGGACTCATCACCCCCTTATGGATCACCATGACCTGGTGTTTGGTCCTGATAACGGCGATCACTCTCTATGTGCGACGACCGACAGCACCCATTACAATATCCCCGCCGCCTAAGCCATTGTCCCGTTTGGAAATGATCTTATCACTCTGTATAACGCTGATCATGCTGGCGCTGTTGACGATCGCGCTCCTGGCACCGCCCAACACCTGGGATTCCATGACCTATCATATGTCCCGTGTGGCCCATTGGATACAAAATCACAGCGTTGACCTTTATCCCACCCAAGACGAGCGGCAGATCTGGAAAGATCCCTGGGCGGAATACGCGATCCTGCATCTTCAACTCTTAAGCCGCGGTGATCACTTCGCTAATCTAGTGCAATGGTTAGCTTTCGCAGGCAGCATCGTCGGAGTTACCTTGATCGCCCAGGCCTTAGGCATCAACAGATTGGGACAGATCATCACCGCTTTGGTTGCAGCGACGATGCCGATGAGCCTACTGCAGGCCACCAGCACCCAAAACGACCTTGCCGCGGCATTGTGGCTGATCTGTTTTATTGTTTTTACTTTGGCATGGAAACATAAACCGGACGGGATCAATGCTTTTGCTTTGGCAGCAAGTTTAGGCTTAGCCTTATTGACCAAAGAGATCAATTACGTTTATGCCCTGCCATTGTGCGCATGGTTCGCCTGGCAAGGGATACGCACCCACCGCGGGAAATTCCTCACGGCCTTTTTTTGGTGCGCTATCATAATCGTGCTGCTCAACGGCCCTCATTGGTGGCGTAATTTTACCCTGTACCATCATCCTTTTGCGTCTACACAGACCAATCAAGGCTTCCTGATCGAACACCATGGCTTTAGCGTTTTATGGTCGAATCTTTATCTTAACATCGCCAATCACCTAAGCACCCCCTTTCCAGGCATTGACCATCAGACACAAGCCTGGCTTCAGTGGGTACATCAACACCTGTTTAATTGTGCCATAGAATCATCCCCGGCCAACGCCGGTAATTTTTCCTTATCCCATGATGCTCTGCATGAAGACCATGCGGGCAATTTCCTGCATCTTTTGCTCATCATGGCCTCCATGATCATGCTCTACCTGCGCTTTCGTTCGCTGGAAGCCCGCACGCGCGCCTATCTTACGGCGGTCATCGGCGTGTTCTTTTCCTACCTGTGGTTCATGAAATGGCAGCCTTTTAACAACCGCCTGGAGATCCTTATCTTCCTGCTGTGGACGCCGTTGATCGCCCTAAGCCTGAAGCAGATGTGCAATAAAAAACAGCTGGCCATAGTCTTGGCCTTCATTGTTATTGGGTCAATGCCGTGGGTCTTCGCTAATTATTCACGACCGCTGATCGGACCCAAAAGCGTATTGACCACCCCAAGGACAACACAATATTTTGCTAATTTGAAAGACGCCCCTTTTTCATATATTCAAACGGTCAAGGCGATCGCAAACGATCACTGCGATCAAATCGGTATCGCTTTGGGTGAGGACGCTTGGGAATATCCCTTATGGGTCTTGTTCCATCAACAAGGGAAACAACTGCGGATCGAACGTATTTTAGGCGCAAACATTGCTTTCAAGAAACTACATTATCCGCTGGGGGCATTTAATCCCTGCGCTATCATCACCACCGGTGATAGGACCGACGCCACCATCACCTTTAACAACAATGTGTATATTCCGACGCTGCACACGGCGTTCTTAACGGTTTATTCCGATCTAAAATGGTATTTATATCAGCACCCGGACATTTACGAAAAAATGAAGCCTTAAGGCTGATGATGCTCTCGCGTCCATAATAATTTTGCCGGCACGCCGCCATAGACGCTAAAAGGAGGCACATCCTTGACCACCACCGCACCGGAGGCGATGATGCTTCCCCGGCCGATCCTGACACCCGGCGATATCACAGCATTAGAACCGATCCACACATCATCTTCGATCACGATAGGCCCATATTCAAAAGGCTGCTGCACCATCGGAATATCCGTCCTCTTGAATCCATGACCGGCCGTTACAATGGCACAATTGGGCCCGATCATGATATAACTTCCCATTGTCAACCCACCCTGCCCGTCGATATGAACCCCTGTATTGACCGAGACATGATCCCCCACGCTGATCCGCTCAGAAAAGACCATGTACACGCTTGGCCACAACAAAAAACCCTTGCCGCATGACTTTAAGAGCAGACGATAAAATAACCCCCGCAAGAATAACCCTTCAATGCCGGGAAGATAACGTAACAAAAAACCAAAATACACTTCCAAAAAATGCTTTAAGACACTTTTGATCCCATTACGTTTAATGAACCGAACACAAGCCTGATACACGTGATCCTCCTCTTGATACATGGTTAAATTTTGAAACGATTGCGAAGATATTTTATCAACATTTGTTATATTATGTTATAAATATACCCGCATTTTGCAAAAACCAAATGCACTTGGATCTACGACCATGGATAGAAAAA
>JANNCL010000114.1:0-11093 GCA_031386565.1 Candidatus Omnitrophota bacterium | reverse complement strand
GTGTGGTCTTACCGGCGCCGTTGGGTCCCAGCAGAGCAAAGATCTCTCCTTGCCGGATATCAAGATTGATATCGATCAGGGCTTTGTGGCCGCTTTTATAGACTTTGTTCAAATTCTTAATTGATAGGATGGTTTTCATCAATGGGGGATAGTTTTACATTTTTTTAACAGGATGTAAATAATAAATTGAAGCAAAGAGGAAAATAATCCATAATAGCCGGATACTCTAGGAGGGAACATGAATTATTGTTTTGCTTTGATCTTCATGTGTGTAATGATGGGCTGTACTACGTTAGGTGTTTCACAGAGTAATACCAATGCGGATCAAACGGGTCAGGTTTTTTTTGAGGATCTGCAGCGTTCGCATCGTGAACAGGCGTATGGATTATTTGCTAAAGGTTTGTCGAATGTGGTGGCATTTGATCAGTTTAACGGTTTGTTAGACGCAGTGCAGCAGCAATGGGGGCGTATTCAATCGGCTCAAACGGTTGAGATGCCGTTTCATAAAAGGGCGGGGGAAAGTAATTTTATTCCGCTGGATGTTAAGGATACACAGATCAAGCGCTACGTATATGAGGTTCAGTTTGACAATGCACTGGTTAATTGGGACGTGACGTTAGCGATGCAGGACGGACAGTATAAGATCATTTGGCTCTCCCTATGGGGCAGTAATAATTATTTTACGTCGGAGATCCGGGAAAAGATCGAAGGATTATTTGGGCAGGGGCAGTAACATGGCGCTTTTTTTATGGTGGTCATCTTTACATGCATGAGAATAATCCCTGCTCTTTGCGACGCATCTATTTTACGTTATAATGCGGACTCCAGGCATTTGGTGGGTATCATACAAGATAAGAAGCAAAATGTTCTGCATGTTTATGATGAAGCGGATAAGCATACCGATAGATTGTACTATTTATTTGACGATGACGCATGGCATGTAGGCGACAGAGTGAGTGTTGATTATTCTTTAGATACTCATGTGATCCAGCGGATCAAAAGAATGACACCGGTTCAATATAACAAAGAAGGGAAGAATTGCGGGTTTATCCATGGCCGACCGATTTAAGATGATCAATTTTATTGATCCCACGTCGATAGAAGGCGCGGTGGTGTATGCCATTTTCTTTCTGGTGTTCGCATGGGTCCTGACGCGTGCGCTGCGTTTGGGTGTCAAGCGCATGCTGGAGCGGGGTTCGTATATTCATATAGATCGTACCCGGTTCTTATTCATGGGCCAGCTTGCGCAGATCATCATTTACCTTGTCACGTTCTTTGCTTATGCGCATTCCATTCCGGCTTTGTCGGGGTTAGGGAATATCGGTCTGGCTTCCGTCGGTGCGCTTTCTGTTATCGCTGGGTTGGCTGCGCAGAATACTTTGGGTAATTTGATCGCGGGGATATCACTGTTGATCTACCGCCCATTTATTGTCGGAGACCGCTTGCAGGTGACGGCACCGGCCGGCCTTGAGACCGCGGTAGTTGAAAGTTTGACACTGGGATACACGTTGCTTAAGACGGATGATAACCGCCGGGTGGTCGTACCTAACAGCATCATGGCCAGCCAGACAACGATCAATCTAACACGCGATGATGCCAGGGTCGTTTGCTCTTTACCCGTCACGATCACGCATGATTCAGATATGGATAAAGCCCGCGCGATCCTATTAGAGCTGGCCGGGCAGAATCCTAAAACACAAAGTATTAATGGCTGTCCTGTTACTGGTTTGGATGGTTTTGGAGTTGTACTCACCTTAGGCGTGTGGTGCGCGGATAGCGTGGAGGCTGCCGGATTACGCTGTGAATTATTAGAAGGGATCAAGCGGCGTTTTACGCGTGAGGGGATCAAGATGCCGAATTTTGAAAAAGCTGTTGTCCTTAAATAGATGTATGCAAAGAGATGAGGGTGAAAGTTTATGAAACGTCGGGCTGTCATTACAGGTTTGGGAGTGGTTGCACCTAACGGTGTCGGTATTGAAACGTTTTGGTCGGCGAATATCAACGGTGTTTCTGGGGTGGATAAAGTGATCTTCTTTGAGACGGGTCCTTTGGATGTGATGATCGCAGGTCAGGCAAAAGATTTCGATCCTTTGAAGTTCTTACCGGAAGAAACGGTGAAACGTTCCGACAGGTTTGTTCATTTGGGTTTGGCAGCGGCCAAGATGGCGATGGAAGACAGCCGGTTAGATCTAGAGGCGGAAGATAGGGAGAAGATCGGGGTTGTTCTAGGTTCCGGTCTAGGCGGTCTGCTTTTTCATGAGGAGCAGATCGCTGCGGCCATGAACAAAGGGCTCAACCGCATGAATCCGTTGTCGGTGCCAAGGGTTACGCCTAATGCTGTGGCCGGGCATATTGCTATTCATTTCGGGTTAAAGGGGCATAATTTTGTGATCTCAACCGCTTGTTCTTCGGGTTCGCATGCAGTAGGTGAGGCTTTGCGCAAGATCCAAAGCGGGGAATTGGATGTCTGCGTTTCCGGCGGAGTGGAAGCTCCGTTGACTCAATTTACTTTTGCGGCGTACGCAGCATTACGGGTGCTTTCTAAGAATAATGCCTCACCGCAGGAAGCCTCTAGGCCTTTTGACGCGAAACGTGACGGCTTTGTATTGGCGGAGGGCGCGGGTGTGCTGATCATAGAAGAATTAGAACATGCCTTAAAACGCAATGCGCCCATTTATGCGGAAATAAGCGGCTATGGGGCGAATTCCGGCGCGCATCACATGGTCATTCCCGTTGCTGACGGGGAAGATGCGGCCAGGGTCATGAACAGCGCGGTCAAGGATGCGGGCCTGAAGCTTGAAGATATCGATTATATCAATGCCCACGGGACATCCACTCATGCCAATGATAAAGCAGAGACCCAGGCTATTAAGAAAGTTTTTGGGACCCGGGCGTATCAGATACCTGTGTCATCGACGAAGTCCATGATCGGGCACAGCATCGGCGCGGCCGGCGGCATAGAGGCGGTGGTTTGCGCGTTGACCGTCAAGCATGACCTGATACCGCCCACGATCAATTATCAGCATAAAGATCCGGATTGCGATCTCGATTATGTGCCTAATCAGGCCCGTGCGGTTAAGGTCAATGCGGTCATATCGAATTCATTCGGGTTCGGCAGCAGCAATGTGAGTTTAATTTTTACTAAAGGGGGTTTTTAGTATGGATCTAAACGAGATCGAGGGAAAAGTGAAGAAGATCCTGGCAGATAAGTTGACCTTAACTATCGATAAGATCGATATCAACGCGCGTCTGCGGGAGGACCTGGGGATGGATTCCTTCGGTTCCATCGAGATCGCGTTCGAATTAGAGGATGCTTTCGGGATCAAGATTCCCGATGAAGATATTGTCAAAGTTGTCATTGTCAAAGATGTGGTGGATTACATCGCCGCGCGCACAGTTTAATCAATATTCCCATTCATCCAAGGAGTACACTCATGTCATTGTCCATGTATCAAGCCTCGATCCCTGTCTTTATCAAATATTTAACGAATCTTTCGGGTATACTCAAAAAAGCTGAAGCGCATGCTCAAGCCAAGAAGATCGAGCCTGAAGTTTTGCTTAATTCCCGTTTGATCGCCGACATGTATCCCTTGTCCCGGCAGGTCCAGATCGCCGCGGATGTTGTTAAAGGCGGCGGAGCGCGTTTAGCTGGTGTTGATGTGCCAAGCTATCCGGATACAGAGAAAACTTTTTTGGAATTGCAGGCCCGTATCACCAAGACCGTCGATTTCTTAAATAACTTGCAAGCCAGCCAGATCGACGGGAGCGAAGACCGTAAGATCATCTTGAAAGTTGGAGGGAATGACATGCATTTTCAAGGGCAATCGTATTTGTTAACATTCGTTCAGCCCAATCTATATTTCCATTTATCCATGGTGTATGCCATCCTAAGAAAAAATGGCGTTGATCTGGGCAAAAAGGATTTTCTGGGTGATATCAAATAATGAATGGTTAGAGACGAATGGCCTGGGTAGTTATGCCTCATCGACGCCTTGCGGCATGAATACCCGGCGTTACCATGGTCTGTTGGTGGCTGCACCAGACCGCCTCTCGCCGCGCTGTGTGCTTCTGTCCAAGGTCGAGGAAGATCTCATTATCGATGGACAGTGTTTTAGTTTTTCCACCAATCAATATGATAATGCCCTTCATTCGCAAGGGTATCAATACCTAAAAGATTTTACCGCAGATCCTTTTCCTATTTTTATTTATGACGTTAACGGTGTGATCTTGCAAAAGACGGTTTTCTTGGTTTATGGACAAAATACGGTTGTCATTGAATACATGATATTAAAGGATGATGCTAAGCAAAGAAATATCCGTCTTGAGCTGCGTCCGTTGACGGCATTTAGGGAATATCACGCGCTGACCTTTGAGAACAACGGGCTGGATCAGGGGTATAGATCAACTGCAGGGAAGATCATATTTCAGCCGTATTCATCCTTGCCCCCGTTGTTCTTCGCCCACAATGCTGTCCAGGTGAAGCCGCAGGAAAATTGGTATAAGAACTTCTTTTATCAGCAGGAAGCCGATCGGGGCCTGGGATCGAAAGAGGACTTGTTTAATCCGTTCCTTCTGACTTTTGATCTTAATGCTTCTCACAATGCGCTGCTCATGGCATCGCTGGAGGATCAGGATACGGTACTTGCGGAACATCTTAAAGAAATCGAAGTTCATCGCAGAGCAGATCTAACTCTATCTATTCTCTCGGTTGATAATTTAAAGCATCAGTTGATCAAAGCCGCGGATCAATTCATAGTGAAGAAAGATGCGGATCAGACTGTAATCGCCGGTTATCATTGGTTCGAGGACTGGGGACGCGATACTATGATCGCTTTGCCGGGATTGATGTTAAGTACCGGCCGTTATCAAAAGGCTGAGAACATTCTCATAAAATTTGCGTCGCTGGTAGATCAGGGGATGCTGCCGAATCGGTATGTCGAAGCAGGTCAGATCCCGGAATATAACACGGTGGACGCGGCCCTGTGGTTTGTGGAGGCTGTTCGTCAGTACGGTGAAGGCACTAAGAAATGGGGCTTTGTTAATGAGAATTTCTTTCCTGTTCTGAAGGATATCATCGGTTGGTACATCCAGGGGGCGCGGTATAACATTCATATGGATACAGATGCCTTGATCAGCTGCGGTCAGGAAGGTGTGCAGTTGACCTGGATGGATGCCAAGGTCGGCGACTGGGTCGTGACGCCCCGCAGGGGAAAGCCGGTCGAGATCCAGGCATTATGGTTCAATGCCTTATGCATCATGCACGATCTAGCGGATCGTTTTGGTGATGAAAAAAGCGCGGCGCGTTATGCCGCCTTGATCGAGTGCGTCAAAATTAGCTTTAATGCGCTTTTTTGGAATCATGCCCAAGGCGGGCTTTATGATGTGATCAATGGCGATCAGCGCGACGATGCCATTCGCCCGAATCAACTTTTCGCGATAAGCTTGCATTATCCGGTGTTACACGAGGATAAATGGAGGCAGGTCGTGGATCTGGCAGGGAGGGAATTATTGACACCGTTTGGGTTGCGGACGCTGTCACCAAATTCTAGTGGTTACAAGGGAGTATATGCCGGTGATCCGTCACAGCGTGATGCTGCTTATCATCAAGGGACCGTATGGCCGTGGCTGATCGGTCCTTATATCTTTGCTTATCTTAAAACAACCGGTAAAGATCCTCAGACCTTAGCGAATGTCAAAGGGATGTTGCTGCCTTTTGAAGAACATTTAAATGCTGCCGGGCTAGGACAAATCAGCGAGATCTTCGATGGTGATGCGCCGCATGCTCCCAGAGGCTGCATTGCCCAGGCCTGGAGCGTCGCGGAATTATTGAGGGTCCTGGAGATTCTATAAATGGAAAAGAAACAAAGATCCCAAACAATAGATTTTGATTATATCGGTGCTTCGCCGCAGATCGTTCTTGAGAAATTTGCGACCGCTCAAAGAGGCTTGTGCAAAAAGTCAAAGAATGGTTTATCAAGAAATGCAGGTATGAATAAATCTAAGCAAGGACGATCATGAAAAAAAGTTTGGTTTTATCGCTATTGTTAATGAGTGCCGTTCCTGTTGTGTCTGCCGCTGAAATTTCAGGCGTTAAATTCAACGATAGTTATCAGGCGGGACCTGTGATCATGCAGCTGCAAGGAACGGGACTAAAGACGGTTCTGTTCTTTAAAGCATTTGTGGCTGGATATTACACGGACACAACAGTCCCGGCCGATGAGATTGGGCAGTTTCCCCAACGCATCGAAGTTCAATATTTCGTCAATATTCCCGGTAAAAAATTGAACGATTACACTCTCGAACGCATGAAATTCAATGTTAGTCAGGAAGAATTGGAGAAACTCAAAGCGCAGACGGACCTCATGGCCAATTATTTTGTGGATCTAAAACCCGGTGATCGTTTTGCGTTAACATATCTCCCACGAGTTGGTACGAAATTCGAACATAATGGGCAAATGACCGGCAGCATTGCAGGCAGCGGTTTTGCCAGGGCCTTATTTGCGGTTTGGATCGGTGAAAAGCCTTTTGATGAAGCATTAAAGCAACGTATCCTAGGGGGTGGAAAACTTGTGGTTGGCACGATGGAGAAAATAGTCTTAGATAAGAAGCCTGATCAAGAACAAGAAATTACACCGGGCTATTCATCACGCATCATCAGATTTGGTCCGCAAGAAACGACGATGCATGGTTCCATCAAGTATTCGGTGATCGGTCGATATAATGCGTATTTTGAAGATTTCAAAGGCAGCATTGCTGTGGATGAAGCATCAAAAGACATTCGATCGGTGATCTTAGAAATAAACGCGGTCAGCATACTGTCTGAATGCCTTTGGTGTGACAACATTGTCCGCTCTCCCAAGGTATTGAACACGGTAAAATACCCGAAGATCGTTTTTAAAGGCAATGAGATCATTAACTCGGGGAATGGTTTTAATATTAAAGGGACGCTGGAAATGCACGGAAAAGCCAGAGAAGTCACTTTCCCTTTTCAGTTCGATCTAGACAAGGACGTGGCTTCAGGTCAGCAAGTGTTAAAGATGAAAGGTAAATGGAATATTAACCGCAAAGATTTCGATGTGATCTGGAACAGGTTGCTCGACCATGGTGGAATCTTGGTAGGGGATTACATTTTAGTCGAATGGGCCATTAATATAAAAACCCCGTAGAGACACCAATGATGGCGTCAAAGAAATGGAGCGTAATGAGAAAAATAACAGTAATGTTTTTTACAGTGATGGTCTTATTAACTACGAACGCCAATGCCCAACAGGAACCGGCGGCAAAATTATTACGCGGTATTTTTAATGTCGTTACCTCGCCGATCGAAGTTCCCAAGCAAGCCCGCGCCTACTGGATCAAAGGAGCGCAGAGAACGCCGCATATCATTGCCTGGATCGTGTCTGGGGCGGTGTGGGGTGTTGTGCAGGGGGTTAAGCGGGCCAGTTTCGGCGTGTGGGATGTGTTGAGTTCTCCGTTTGCCCAGCCATCCAATATGACGCCGAATTTTCTCCCGGAGTATGTACTGCAGGAATGGCCTGTTAATCCTAAGAGCGGGCGTTAATAATGACGGACGTTAATAACAAAAAAAAGATCATTGTTCTGGGTGCTACCGGCTATGTCGGCGGAAGGCTGGTGGCCAAATTATTGGAAGAAGGCTATCATGTTAAGGCAAGCGGACGCTCTATTGAGAAATTACAAAGCCGCTTCTGGGGGCATGATCCTAATATTGAACTCGTTGCTGTGGATATCAATGATCAGGATTCATTGCGCCGGGCACTTGCCGGGGTGGATATTGCTTATTATTTAGTGCATTCTATGAACCCGCAAAGTGCTGATTTTGAAAGTGCGGATAGAGTGGCGGCTAATAATATGGTGGGCATTTCACAGGAATGCGGTCTAAAGCGTATTATTTATCTGGGCGGCTTAGGGTTGGATGATGTACATTTAAGCAAGCATTTACGATCTCGTCATGAGGTCGCAGAAATTCTAAGGGCGGGATCCGTCCCTGTGACTGTTTTGCGGGCGGCGATGATCATCGGTTCGGGCAGCGCTTCTTTTGAGATATTACGCTATTTAGTTGATCGCTTACCCATCATGGTGACCCCGCGCTGGGTGCTGACCCCTAATCAGCCGATCGCCATCCGCAACGTGATCGAATATTTATTCGGATGCATCGAAAAAGAAGAAACAACCGGTCAATCCTATGACATCGGCGGAAAAGAGGTATTGTCCTATTTGCAATTGATGCGGATATATGCCGAGGTTGCGGGTTTACCCAAACGCATTTTTATTCCTATCCCGGTGCTGACGCCCCGCTTAAGCTCATTATGGATACATTTGGTCACCCCGGTGCCAAGTTATATCGCTCAGCCGTTGGCGGAAGGTTTACGTAATCCGGTCATCGTTCAAGATAAACGTATTGTAGATATCATTCCTCAGGACCTGTTAGATTGCCGTGAAGCCATGCGCAGGGCATTGGATCTGGTGCATCATAATGATGTTAAGACGCATTGGGCGGATGCCGGCAAGGTGCCGCAATATGCCCTGGCACAGGCCGGAGATCCAGATTGGGCGGGTGGGACGATACTTGAGGATAAGCGTACGTTGAAAGTTAATGCGCCTAAAGAAAAAGTATGGGCGGTGATATCTCATATTGGAGGAGAGACAGGGTGGTATCATGGAACCTGGTTGTGGATGCTGCGCGGTTTTATTGACCGCTTGGTCGGCGGGGTTGGTTCAGACCGCGGCCGGCGGAATGCCGAAAAAGTTTCTGTTGGTGATGCCCTGGATTTTTGGCGTGTGGTCAAAGTCATTGAAAATGAAGAATTATGTTTAGCCGCGGAAATGAAGATCCCAGGTGTAGCCACGTTAGATTTTAAAGTGCAGGAGATCAATGCCAATACCTGCGGCATCATCCAGCACGCCAGATTTGCCCCTCATGGTCTAGCAGGATTACTGTACTGGTATGCCCTCATCCCAATGCACGAATACATTTTCGGCGGCATGATCAAAAAGATCGCCCTTTTGGCGGAGCAGAATTAAGCATTCTGTTCCTTAATTCCGATGGTCATAACCCTATAAGTAGTGTATGCTTACATTATGCAGTAAGCTCCTGAAGTTTTCCTTCCCGAGCGGTTCTACCGACCTTCACAAGTGTCACGCCTAGATTTTGTTCCAGTCACATTTTTACCTTACCCCAAGATTTAGGAGAAAAGCGGGGCTTATATGGAAAAGGGAAAAGTCAGCATGTTCAGTGCTTCTAACAGCAGCGGGACGATCATGGATGGGCAGGGTCGGTCGCTTGGTTTTACCAGCAGTAGTTATGTGGGGCGGGACAGGAGTAGTTTGAAAATGGGTGATGCTGTATGGTTCGAGCGGATCGGGATCAATGCCGCGTCGAAAGCCATTAATGTCAGGCGTTGTTAAGCAATAACGCCGACAAATAAGAATCGTTGTGCTTATGGTGTTAAAGGTGTATAATAACCTTTCATCTTAGCTTATCAAGTTACCGACGCTTGGAATGTACGGTTGCGTTACGGAGGAATAATGTCACATGGAACCATCAAAGATTATCACGCCAGTCAAGGTTATGGGAGCATCATTGATACCCAGTCCGGCCAAACACTTTCAGTCTACGCCAATTATGTTAAATTGCTCGACGGCGAAGTATTGAAACCAGGGTTGAACGTTGAGTATGATATTGAACGTCAACGTAACGAAAGTTGGGCGATCAATGTCAGGGTTACGCCCCCAATAAGCGCATAATACAGAGTTAGAAAGAAACACATACATGTCTAAAGAAGAAGCTATTGAAGTCGAAGGGATCATTCAAAAGTCATTGTCGCATGCTCAGTTTACCGTCGGCATTGCCAATGGGCATACCATTACAGCGTACCCCGCTGGTAAAATGAGAAGGTTTTTTATCAAGATCTTGCCGGGTGACAAAGTAACCGTTCTATTATCGCCGTATGACCTCAAAAGAGGCCGCATCACGTTTCGGCATAAGTCGTAGCAGATCATCAGTTCTTTATAAAGGCGGATCGCCATGTTTAAGAAAATGAATACTTCCCGCAAGGGGAGGAAGTGCAAATACCATGGCTGCAAACACGTTCTAAGCATTTATAATCACGAGCTTTATTGCAATGTTCATGCAGAACATAAGCCGACATCCGCAAGCGGCGATAAAGTAGGGAAAAAATAAATGAAAGTCAAAGAACTGGCGCATTTGGTCCAGGGTATTGTCGAAGGTGACGGCGAACTTGATATCACCGGTGTCAGCGGTCCTGCCAAAGCAACCCTTCATGACTTGACCTTTGCCGCCAATGAGAACAGGCTTTTAACCGCAGAAGCAAGTGCCACCCGTTGTATCCTGACAACGCCCGTGATCAGGAAATCGACCAAAACACTCATCCGTGTTCAGAACCCAAAACTTGCTTTTTTAATTTTATATAATGCGTTATTAAAGATCCCGTCAAAAGGGGCATTCATTCATCCTTCCGCGGTCGTCGCGCCTGATGTTGTTTTTGGAAAAAATGTTTGGATCGGCCCGCAGGCAACGATCGAAGCCCGGGTCAGCATTGGCGATGATACCATCATCGATAGTAGTGTCGTGATTAAGGCGGATTGCAACATCGGGAAAGCGTGCTACCTCCATCCCCATGTGGTCCTCTACGAAAACACCACCCTGAAAGATCATGTGATCCTTCATGGCGGTGTTGTGATCGGCAGTGACGGCTTCGGTTATGTGAAAGATAAAGGGGCGATCTATAAGTTCCCACAATTAGGCTATGTGATCATTGAGGAGCATGTGGAGATCGGGGCGAATTCAGCGGTCGATCGCGGCTCTTTGGAAGATACGGTGATCGGTGCTTATAGTAAGATCGATAATCTTTGCCACATCGCGCATAATGTGAAGATCGGCAAATATCTTCTCATGGCCGCCAGCAGTGGTATTGCCGGTAGTACGACGCTTGGAGATCACGTGACGATCAGCGGGAATGTGGCGATCACGGATAATGTCAGCATCGGCTCGCACGCGGTGATCGGCGGACAAAGCGCGGTTATCGGTGATGTGAAAGAAGGAAAAATTTTTC
>JANNCL010000082.1:0-4147 GCA_031386565.1 Candidatus Omnitrophota bacterium | reverse complement strand
GGCTCTTGGTCGCGGCCATTAAAATGGTGATGATCAAGGCGATCTCGAAAACTTCCCGGAATAAAACTAATGCAACTGAGAACATAACCTTCCTTTATTCGGCGGTTAAAACGCCTTTGGCTGTTTTTTGATGGAATTCACCGATAAATTCATACGAACCTTTTTTTAAAGGTCCGACAAAAATGATCACCTGTTTTCCTCCCGCAATGACCTTCTCTCTGTTAAGCGGAAAACTCTCGAATTCTTCCGGAGTAGGGTCTTGATTATCAATGACGAGTTTCACCCTTTTACCGGCTGGCACAGTTAAACTGGCAGGATTAAACCGGTGATCCTTAATCGTGATGCTGAAAAATTCTTGGACGTCAGCGCCAGCATTGCCCGAGAACATAAGCAGGATCAGAAACAAGAATCGCATCACCAGGAACATATTCCCCCTTTTGATAACAAAGCGATTAAATACGTCATTTATTAACTTACTTAGTGTTAAAATTATCATTTTCGGAAATTTTGTCAAGACTAAATTTTATTTTATTTTCTATTACAAAAGATTAAAGCGATATTTCCGTCGACATCATAAATTAAAAAAATAAGATCTCCCTGAAGAAGAATAATCCAAGGAGATCTTATAAGTTGAAATAATACTTATTTAATTATTCGAAATAAATATTGTCTAAATAGAATGTTGCGTTCGAGCTGTTGTCTTTGACATTGCCGATCCAGGCAAATCCGCCGGCGATGCGTTTCAGGTTCTTACCTTTTAGATCAATGGAATATTCCTGCCAATCCTTGGTTAGTTTAAGCGGTTCCGTCCCGGCTGAGTCTGTATCCGGGAAATCCCGGCCGACCCCGACGCCCCCCAGCTTGAAAACGATCGTTTCCCCGCCCTTTTCACCGCGCGCCCAGAAAACCAAACGTTTTGCTCCTTCTAGCTTATACCCGCCTTTATTATCGCCCCAATTATTTGCCGGCTGCAGCCAATAAACACCTGACCAGGCCTGATGCATGGTCGCGCATTCGCGTCCGAAAAATGCCTTGATACAGCTGCGACCTTCCTGACATCCCTGCTGCCAGGCATCATCCATCGAAACACATTCCCCATCAGGCATATAACCTGAAATGTAGTAATGATTTCTTGAGGGCTTATCTTGATATACCGTGAACTTCTTAAACGCCGCAGCATCCTCCGCATTCGCCTTTGTATTGATCAACGCTGCGAAAACCATCATCATGACCATCAAAACTATTCTTGCTTTATTACTGAGAACCGCCATTACCGCCTCCTGACCTAACGTTTTTGTAACACAGGATAATCTGTGTACCCTATTTCACCCGCCCCATAAAATGTATTCACATCCGGCGCATTGAGCAGCTCCTTAGATGCAAAACGCGCTGACAAATCCGGATTGGCGATAAATAGCTTTCCAAAAGCAACTGCATCCACATCTCCTGCCGCAATTACCGCCTCCGCCCCATTTTGATCAAACCCTTCATTGGCAATATAAACACCACCAAATATCTTTTTTAACAAAGGACCAATGCGTCCCTCCCCCGCATGCTCGCGGGCACAAATAAAAGCGATGCCGCGCTTACTTAACTCTTTGACTAAATAACTGAACGTAGCTGTGGGATCAGAATCAGATATCCCATTGGAATCACCGCGCGGTGCAATATGAACACCCACCCTGCCCTTATCCCAAACGGTTATGACCGCATCCACCACCTCTAACATTAAGCGTACCCTATTTTCAAGGCTTCCGCCATAGCGGTCAGTGCGTTTGTTTGTCCCGTCTTGTAAAAACTGGTCCAGCAAATACCCATTAGCCCCATGCACTTCCACTCCGTCAAAACCGGCCAGCTTGGCATTCTGCGCCCCCTGCCGATAACATTCAATAATCCCCGGGATATTGCTTAACTCCAATGCCCGCGGCGTCACATACTCTTTTTTCGGGCGAATTAAACTCACATGGCCTGCGGGTGCGATCGCGCTCGGCGCCACCGGAAGCGCGCCGTTCAGATAACTAGGATCGGAAATGCGCCCCACATGCCACAATTGCAGTAATATCTTGCCGCCGGCACCATGCACGGCCTTTGTAATAAGTTTCCAGCCTTCCACTTGCTCATTAGACCATATCCCCGGCGTATTGGGATAACCAACCCCCATGGGTGTCACCGCTGTTGCTTCACTTAAAATAAGCCCAGCCGTTGCGCGCTGGGCATAATATTCTGCCATCATGGCATTAGGTATACGCCTATCATCAGCGGTACGACAACGGGTCAACGGTGCCATGATGATACGGTTTGCAAGTTTCAACTCTCCGATTGCGATAGGATCAAATAATGAGGGCATAATTTTTCTTTACAGTGATCGTTGGTTTCTAAATATCAGTGTATTATTGTACAAAAAAAAGGAAGAATTTACAAATTTCTTTCTTGCCCGACGTTCTTACCGTAGGGAATGGTTTCAAACCGTTCCCTACACGATCAATTCTATTGATTGATCCGCGCGTTACGGATGACAGCATTGCGGATGACGACGCCAGGGCGATAGAGGTCCAAAACTTCTTGCGCAGTCAACGCACGGTTATAGAAGCGCAAATCGTCCATATAACCTTTAAAATAGTTACCATCCGAGCGTTTACCGATATACACCGTGCCATTCGCATTTCTTAATGCTGTCGTCCCAGGAGCAGTGCTACTAACAACCCCGTTAACATAAAACTTTGCCCCGCTGGAACTGTCAATTGTTAAAACCAAAAGTGTCCATGTATTTATAGTAATCGCAGGAACAGTCAATAGTGACGCTCCGTTACGACCGTAATAAGCCACCCCACTACTTCCATCATGCGCACAAAACTCCCAATCATTCCCAGTTCCAGCCGCTCGCGTCATGACCATAAGATATCCTGACGATCTCGTAGGATACACCCAAACAGCAATCGTCACATTTGATGGCACAGTTAAAGCTGACCCCAGATCGATAAAATCACTCGTCCCATTAAAACTCCGACACCCTCCTCTTTTACAGTTTTTTACGATCGTCGTCCCGGTCGGCGTTCCATTATTATTCTGCCCGCTCCAGTCAATAGGATTACCGCTAGTCTCATCGAACTTCCACCAGCCGACTAAACCATTTTTTAAATCAGCGCGGGCAATATTGGAGGAAATTAGAAGAATAAAAACGGAGAGCGCTAGGAAGTTGCGCTTGGCTTGGCTTGGCTTGGCTTGGCTTATGAAACATAAACTATTCCATCATGTGGTTTCTTTAATTCAACGAGCAATTTAGGAACAAGCGCTTTCAAATGTTCTAGTTTATTGGATCTAGGAGATAAAACGATCACAACTATCTTATACTTTTTCAAATTCTGTTGAAAAGAAAGATTCTGATCATTGGTAACAAAAAAGTCAAAATGTTCTTGAGCTTTTGTAAGAAGATTACCGTTTGTGAGACCGGCCCAGCCCATTTGAGTAACCGTTCTGACAAAAGCCTGAGAAATTTCTTTGGCTAATCTTTTATCCAAACATTCGTCGATCAGAATTCTTTTAAGCATGGCTAAGGTATTCTTTTTTTATTAGCCCTAAAAGAGCAATGACTTGTTTTCGCTTGACCGATGGAAAACCTTCCAGAAAATCATCGATCGTTTCCCCCGACTCAATGTAGTCGATCAGCGTCTGCACAGGAACGCGCGTTTTCGGAAAAACCGGCGTGCCGCCCATCACATCTTTGGAGACATAAATAATATTTGATTTCATAAGCTTCCTTTGTTGTATTTCTAAAATAATACCATAAACCCGCATTTTGCAGAAGCAAAATGTGCCCGTAGGGGCGATTGTCGCAACGTGTTGCGATATGAGCGGTTATCCAGACAAACGAACAGAGGGTTGTTTGCAACAAATAATGCGACTGCACTCTACGCTAGGAGTGCTTCTATTGCAAAATCCGGGATAAAAATACTTCGCCCGGCATCTTTTATATATAAGAATACCGGAAAATATTTCGACTGTGGCTGTGGCTTAAATTCTTATTTCTTTTTGAGAGCAACGGAAACTGCAGCAAAATTCTTCGTCAACCAACCAAGAACGGCCATTTGTCTCTTGGTCTGTGCGATCGGGCGAGCGGGGTTTCCCCAGACCACTTCTCCTTCTTTCA
>JANNCL010000251.1:0-14472 GCA_031386565.1 Candidatus Omnitrophota bacterium | reverse complement strand
GGATCTATAATGTCCTGATGAGATTAAAGAAATATAACAGACCGGTCATTATCACCGAGAATGGTATTTGTACTAATGAGGATAGAGAGCGTACGGAATTCATTGTGGATCATTTAAAGATGATACATCAAGCGATCCATGATGGTGTTGATGTTCGCGGGTATATGCATTGGTCATTGCTTGATAATTTTGAATGGGATAAAGGTTTTGCGCCGCGCTTTGGTTTGATCGGCGTTAATTATGCTACCCAAGAACGCACGGTAAAAGAAAGCGCGAAAAAATATGCGCAGATATGTAAATTTGGAACAGTGACGTAACTCAATTGTTTGCAATGGCTTATTGATTGGCATTTGTTGGTATGGATGTGTATACTATAAGAAGAATGTTGTAACTTTGTCAGGTGACAAAGGCAAACCCGGGGTAACCCGGGGACGCAAAGCTAAAGGGCCCAACCGGATCATAGGTGGGCAGCCTGGCCGCCGAAAAGACAGCATGTTTTTTTTGTGTCTATGTGTGCGGCCTGGTCTAACAAGATCAGGCTTTTGTTTTGAACCAGCTTGGCCGGCAGGCAGGCGAAATGTTCAAAACACCCTGAGCAATTGTCGAAGGGTTTATGTCCAAAAAGATATTATTGATCGATGATGAAAAAGAAACGGTCAAAATCCTGCAGAAACAAGTGCAGCGTGCCGGTTACGAAGCGCATGTTGCATATAATGGGCAAGAAGCTCTCACCGTTGCCCAGCAGATCCACCCTCATTTGATATTAACTGATATTGCCATGCCTGTCATGGATGGCATTGCATTCTTCAAAGAAGTAAAGTCCCGTCGAGACCTGCATCATATCCCCATCATGTTCGCCACCGCCTACGGTGCGAACGAGGAACGTATGCGCGATCTGGGCGCCAACGATTTTTTGGTCAAGCCGTTTGATAAGAATACGCTATTGACCAAGGTTGGCGCCTTTTTTGACGCACACAAGGCTAAGAAAATGTTCATTGCCACCAAAATGCATCGGTTGATGCAGACCATTTTGGAAGAGAATAAAGATCCAATGGCCCAGTTAAGCTGGCAATTGACCAATGATGCCGATACCTTGACCGAGCGGGCTAAAGCGTATAAGCCGGATATTATCTTGCTGGATATCGATATGTTCTTAGTACCCGGAGCCGCTGATATCGTGCGGGTTTTGCGTGAACAAGAAGGTTTGGATGAATGTCATATTTTACTGATGCGCAGCATCCTCATTGATTTTTCCGCAGGTGTTCTGACAGCCAAGTCTGTCATGGTCGAACAATGCCTATATAGCGGCGCCAGCCATTTTATCGGGCATTTGAGTTTTGATTCCTTTTCCTCTGTCCTAAAAGAATATTGTTAGTAAAGGAAGAACTTCATTGCTAAAAGCTGGATAGATCGCATTATTGTGTTAAGATGTCCTTCTACATTGGAGGAGTTTTTATGGGTGATATTTCACAAACTCCCGGCATCTTAACATATGTCGGGTTCTTTTTGACGGGGATGGCGGTGAACTTAACCCCGTGCGTTTATCCGATGCTCACCGTGACACTTTCGCTGTTCCAGCCGGAATTCACTAAAAAAGAAACATTACAGCATTCTTTTTATAAGGCCATTGCGTACTTTTTGGGCATTGCCGTGATGTATAGCGCGCTGGGGTATTTTGCTGCCAGCACGGGCAAGATTTTCGGTTCTTTCCTGCAGAATTCCTGGATCCTAGGGGTGGTTGGAACCATGATGTTGGCATTATCTTTATCCATGTTCGGTTTTTTTAAAATACGCCCGCCGGCGGAATTGTTAAGCAAGCTGGCGCTATTGCGCCGGGCGGATTATGTGGGGCTGTTTATTTCCGGGATGCTGGTCGGTGTTTTTGCGGCGCCGTGCATCGGCCCGCCGGTGATCGCGCTACTTGGTGCGGTGGCGGAGCGCGGCGATCCACAGTTCGGCCTTGTGGCCTTCTTTATATTTGCCTGTGGCATGGGCTTGCCGTATTTATTGCTGGGTACTTTTTCGCATTTAACCACCCATTTACCCAAAGCCGGCAAGTGGCTGATCTGGGTCGAGCGGGTTTTTGCAGCGGTGTTGCTGGCCTTCGCTATTTTTTATCTCTCTTTGGCTTTTAAGATACATCCGGAACATAAGTCCAGTTCTATTTTGTGGAAGCCCTTCCGTATCGGACAAGTGGTTACGTCTGTTGGTGCACATAAGCCGGTGATCATTGATTTCTTCGCCGAGTGGTGTTTGAGTTGTCATGAATTTGATGCCGCTGTTCTTTCTAAGCCTGATGTGGTCCAAGAACTGTCTAAGATCACGACCTTAAGGGTGGATGCCACCAATCAGGATGACCCGGCGGTCAACAGCATTCTGGAAAAGTATGGAATTGTGGGTCTACCGACGGTGATATTCTTAGATGAGCACGGCGATGAGATCAAGGAAATACGTATGGAAGGTGCCGGTTCCAAAAGACGATTCCTTCAGATGTTAGCCAGGCAGGCCCAACGTTTTAAAAAGGAAGACCATCAATGATCCTTAAGGTAATAGTCGTGTTTTTTTTATGCGTTCTGGTCGTTAGCCATGTCTACGGACAAGAGAAAGGTAAGATATCTATGGAAGCAAAAGCCACGTTCGCGGGCGGCTGTTTTTGGTGCATGCAGCCGTTCTTTGACCGAATTAAAGGTGTTTCTAGAACGCTAGTCGGGTATACCGGAGGGCACACGAAGAATCCCACTTATGAAGAAGTGTGCAGCGGTACCACCGGGCATGCGGAGGCCATTGAGATCACCTACGATCCAGGTCTTGTCGGGTATGAACAATTGTTGGATGTGTATTGGCGTAATATTGACCCGACGACGGAAAATGCGCAGTTCGTGGATCATGGTACCCAATATCGCAGCGCTATTTTTGTTCATGATGAAGATCAGAAACGGATCGCGGAAGGATCTAAAGCCAAATTAGCGGCATCAGGGAGATTTGACGCGCCGATCGTTACGGAAATTGTACCGGCAGACGTTTTCTATCCCGCCGAAGATCATCATCAGGCGTACTATAAAAAAAGCCCGCAGCGGTACAACATGTATCATGACAATACAGGACGGGAAGAATTCAAAGAAAAGATTTGGGGTAAAGATAAATAAATGCTGGCATCTTTAATGGAGGGGATAGGTCATATGGATCAGGTCATGAACACTGTATACACCTTGGTCATTACGTACGGCATGAATATCATTGCGGCGTTGGCCATTTTTTTTATTGGGAAATGGGTGGCGAATTTGGTCGCTAAGCTGATCGAAGATGCCATGGATAAAGCTAAGGTCAACAAAACCATCGGATCTTTCACGCGTCATTTGGCTTTTTATGGCGCAATGACCTTTGTGGTCATCGCGGCGCTTAATAAACTTGGTGTTGAGACAAGTTCGTTCATTGCGGTCGTCGGTGCTGCATCATTGGCGGTTGGTTTGGCCTTGCAGGGATCATTATCCAATTTCGCTTCCGGGGTTATGCTGATCCTGTTCCAGCCATTCAAGGTCGGGGATATGATCGAGGCCGGCGGTGCAAAGGGACGGGTGATGGAGATCCAGATCTTTAATACCATAATCCACACCGAAGCAAAACAACGGGTGATCGTTCCGAATTCCAAGGTCACTGCCGACAAGATCACCATTGAGCCGGAAAAATAACGGAAACTTTTCAGTTGGATGTAATGTCTAAGGAAGAAAGTTTGTTTTTATGAATAAATTAACGCACTTCACATTAAATATTATTTTTTGGGGTTTATGTACAACTGTTGCCGGTGGCGCAGAAGTGGTGCCTGCCGTGGATTTGACCTTGAAACAAGCCTATCAGTTGGCCTTGGAGCGGAGCGAAACCATCGCGATCGACCAGGAAGCTATTAAAGAAACAGAAGGAAAATTTTTTCAGGCCTTAAGCACGGCATTGCCCCAAGTGGCATGGGGCGCGAGCGCTAAATGGCAGGATCGTTCTGCTGATAATGCCACCCGTCGCTATACACCCGCAAGCCAATTTTCGCTGACGCAGCCGCTTTTTTCGGGCTTTAAGGAATTCGCCGCGATCGCTGCCAGTCGCGCGGAACACCGTCAGTATCAAGCGGCCTTAGAGAGGGCGAAGCAAATGCTATTTGTGGATGTGTCGGATGCGTTTTATTTTCTAAAAAGTTATCAGGAAGAGTTGGCTGTCTTACAAGCAACGAATGATGCCTTGCTACAGCGGCAGACAGAACTTAAGCGGCGTCAATCGCTGGGCCGTTCGCGTTCTTCGGAAGTTGCGAATATTGAGTCCCGTTTTTATCAGAATCAAGCACAGATCGAGAATTTAAAAGCACAAGAAGCGGTGGCATTTCAATGGATAGGATTCTTGGTGGGGAGGGAAGTTGTTTCTTTAAAGGATCAAGACGTGGTCATTAATGAGTTGGGAGAAGTGGTGGGATATTTAGGAAAAGCAGATACCCGTAGCGATGTCAAGGCCGCATACGAAGCAAGCACAGTGTCCCGTAAAAAAGTGGTTGTGGCCAAAGCGGGGTACTGGCCCACCGTCAATGTGGCAGGGAATTCATATACCAAGCGGGTCGGTGCTTTGGCGGATGTGGATTGGGATGTGACGCTCAATGTTGACGTTCCAATCTTCAATAGCGGATTGACGCAAGGGAATGTAATGCAAGCCGAAGCCGTAGCAAAAGCGGATCAACTACGCTATGAACAAACAAAGCGTAGGGCCATCTTGGATATCCATGATGCCTATATTACTTTAATATCAGATCAAAAGCGTACGCAGGCATTTGCGCAGGCGGTGCAAGCGGCGCAAAAGAATTATGATCTGCAAGTTGGGGACTATGGGAATAATTTGGTCAATAACTTGGATGTGTTGCAAGCTTTGGAAGATCTGCAATCGGTTAAAAGTGATTATGTATCCGTAAGGAATGAAACACAACGCGCTTTCTGGGCTTTTAAGGCGGCAATAGGAGACTTGGGCGATGACGCTCTCTGATATTTCCATCAAACGCCCGGTTTTTGCCTGGATGGTCATGGTCGGGTTGATCTTGTTTGGCGCCATAGGTTATAAGAACATGGGTGTCAGTCAATTGCCCGATGTTGAATTCTCGACCATATCGATCAACGTAAGCTGGCCAGGAGCGGCCCCGGAGGTCATGGAATCTAATGTCGTGGATGTGCTGGAACAAGCCGTCACGTCCATGGAAGGTATCCGGGATATTTCCTCGACGATCAACAGCGGCCAGGCCAGCATCACCATCGAATTGGAATTGACCCGCAATGTTAATTTTGCGGTGCAGGAAGTCCAGACGAAGATAGCGCAAGCCCAACGTCGTTTACCCCTGAACCTCGATCCGCCCATTGTTTCCAAGGTCGATCCGAATCAACGTCCGATCATCTGGTTGTCTTTGCATGGCAAAAGGACAACGCGGGAATTGATGCAGTATGTGCAGGACCATTTGCAGGATCAGTTCGCGACGATCAATGGGGTGGGCGACGTGTTCTTAGGCGGTTTCGTGGCTCCCAATTTACGGGTGTGGATCGATACCAAGAAATTAGAGCAGTATGATCTGACCGCCGATGATGTGGTCAATGCGATCACCACCGAACATATAGAGCAGCCCGCCGGCCGCATTGAAACATTTCAGAAAGAGCAGAATGTGCGGGCGATGGGTGAGGCGCGTTCGGCGGAAGAATTCGGTAACATCGCCATACCCCGCCGCAACGGCCAGCCGATCTATGTCCCGATCTACCTTAAAGATGTCGCGGTCATCGAGGATGGTTTAGATGATGTTCGGCGCATCTCCCGCAGTGACGGCGAACCTTCGGTTGGTTTGGGGATACGTAAACAAGCAGGGTCAAATGAAGTCCAGATCAGCCATGATGTGTTAAAGAAATTAGCCCAGGTACGCAAACAGCTGCCGGCCGGCCTGCAACTAGATCCGGTGGTCAATAGTTCCCGTTTCATTGAAGATTCTATTAAAGAACTGATCTTTACCTTGTTCCTTTCGGCATTGGTCACGTCGTTGGTTTGCTGGGTATTCCTTGGGTCATGGACAGCGACGGTCAATATCATCATGGCCATCCCAACTTCTATTATCGGCACCTTTATCGTCACGAACTTTCTCGGGTTTACGCTCAACACCTTCACGGTGCTGGGGTTGTCTTTGGCTATCGGCATTGTGGTGGATGATTCCATCATGGTATTGGAAAATATCGTGCGTTACCGGGAAAAAGGATTATCGAAGGTGGAAGCGGCCAGGGAGGGGGCGCGACAGATCACGTTCGCGGCATTGGCGGCGACACTGGCGATCATTGCGATATTCCTACCGGTGGCATTCATGTCCGGCATCATCGGTAAATTCTTTTTTCAGTTCGGGGTGACCATATCGGTGGCCGTTGCCTTGTCATTGTTAGAGGCGCTGATGTTAACACCAATGCGTTGTGCGCAGTTCTTAAGAACTGGAGAGCGGACCACCGCTTTCGGAAAAGCCGTTGAGGGGGCATTTCACCGGTGGGCGGCGCTGTACCATGGGGGCTTGCAATGGTCATTAAAACATCGAGGGTTGGTTATTTTTATATCGTTAGTTTTTTTCGTTGGAACGCTTGGCATATTTAAATTGTTGCGTTCTGAATTCGTTCCGCCCCAGGACCAGAGCATGATCATGTGCACGATCAAAACACCCGTCGGATCTTCTATTGATTTTACCAGTGATCGGTTTAAAGAGGTTGAGCGTTTTATCCAGACACGTCCGGAAGTGGCTCATTATTTCGCGAATGTCGGCGGTGGCTCTCAGGTCAATCAGGGGAATATCTTTGTCAGTTTCAAATCACCTAAAGATAGGCCGGTGGTGGCGCCGGCGACAAAGCCGCTTTCCCAGAAAGAGTTGATGGTGATCTTTCGCAAGGAATTAAACAAGATCAAGGACGTGAAAGCCACGATCCAGGACCCTTCTTTAAGCGGATTTGCGTCGAAGAGGGGGTTTCCGATCGAAATGTCGGTGCAGGGGCCGGATTGGGAGAAGCTTGCCGCGTATTCGAAAAAGATCCGCGAAGAAATGGCTAAAAGCAATCTTTTAGTTGATGTGGATACGGATTATTTAGAAGGTGCTAAAGAGATCGATGTGATCCCCGACCGCATGAGAGCCGCGGAACACGGGGTCAGCGTGGCGGATATCAGCCAGACGATCAATGTCATGATCGGCGGGGACCGCGTGGCAAAATATACCCAGAACGATAAACGCTATGATGTGCGCGTGCGCTTAAGATCTGATCAGCGCTCAAATTTAAAGGATATCGAGAATTTATACCTCTGGAATAATCATGGGGAACGCGTGCTGTTAAAAGAGCTTATTAGTATTGTTGAGCGTCCTTCTGCGGCCAATATTACTCGCCGTTCTCGGGAGCGGGCGATCACGATCACCGCGAACGTGGCCACAGGTCAGTCACAAGCCGTAGCGGTCAAAGAAGCACAAGCCATTGCTAAATCAATTTTGCCGGATGAATATAAGGTCCTGTTAACGGGAAGTTCTCAGGCGGCAAAAGAGTCCAATCAAAGTTTATTGTTTGTTTTTATCTTGGGGATCGTGGTGTCATACATGGTCCTGGCATCACAATTTAACAGTTATATTCATCCTTTCACTGTCTTATTGGCGCTGCCCTTTAGTATATCCGGTGCGTTGATCGCTTTATGGGCCGGCGGCCAGTCGATGAATTTATACAGCATGATCGGTATCATTCTGCTCATGGGGATCGTCAAGAAAAATTCTATTTTGCTGGTTGATTTTACCAATCAGAAAAGAGAAGAAGGGTTGAGGGTCAATGATGCCTTGGTGCAAGCCTGTCCGGTGCGTTTACGCCCGATCCTCATGACTTCCGCGGCCACCATTGCCGCGGCGATCCCGCCGGCATTGGCTTTAGGACCGGGTGCCGAAGTGCGTATCCCAATGTCCGTTGCGATCATCGGCGGGGTGGTGGTGTCCACGTTCTTTACGCTTTTTGTAGTGCCTTGTGTGTATAGCTTATTTGCCCGTGAAAAAAAGGATTTACCATGTTAGAGAAGAAGCATGAGCGTATAGTCCCTTTGCCGACATTTGCTAAAAGGGTTCTTGGTTATATAGTGTTTGCTTCGGCACTGATCCTGGTGTCCCTTTTTATTGGTATCGCTGGGTATCATTGGATCGCTGGCCTTGATTGGATCGACGCATTGCTTGACGCTTCTATGATCTTAGGCGGCATGGGCCCTGTCAACTCAATGACCACCCCGGCAGCAAAGATCTTCGCCTCAATGTACGCCTTATTTAGCGGCCTGGTCTTTATCGGTGTCATGGGCATTGTCCTGACACCGTTCATTCACCGGGTGCTTCATAAATTTCATATTGATGAGGATGAGATGGAATGATCTATTTTCGTTCAAGTGTTTTAGGATCAAAGCGCAGGTTGCGCAACTGAGGGGCGAGAGTTGCGGCGCCTAATACGACCAGTAATGTAACGACACCACCAGCGGCAACACAGGGCACGGTACCGATCAACGCGGCGACCATGCCGCTTTCAAAAGCCCCTAATTCATTGGAAGAACAGACGAAGATCCAGCTGACCGATGCTATCCTGCCGCGCATGTCATCCGGGGACAATAATCTTACCAAAGACCGTCGGATCACCATGCTGATGCCATCGAAGATGCCGCTTAAGGCCAGCATGGCTATGGATAAATAGAAATTCTTAGAGAAGGCGAAAATTAAAATACTTATCCCGAATCCTACTACTGTCAGTAATAAATTCCTGCCGGCATGTTTGATGATCTGCGGTGCGTAATGGGTGGCAATGAGCATGATGATGAGCGCGCCGATAGATGGAGCGGCATTGAGCAGGCCGAAACCTTTAGCTCCGACGTGTAAGATATCATTGGCGTAAATGGGCAACAAGGCCATGGCACCGCCAAAAAGGACGGCGAAAAGATCTAAGGCCATGGCCGCCATGAGTGCTTGATTGCGAAAAACAAAATTCCAGCCAAGTGCAATGCTTTTGAACAACGGTTCTTTTGCCAAAGGTTTTGTCTGGGGCGTGGGCTTGATCGCTAAGGTGCAAAGTCCGGAGATCAGGAAGAAAAAGGCGACGATCAAGTAAGAGCCTTCCGCGCCAACGCTGTCGAAAGCAAAACCAATGAGCGCGGGACCAATGAAGGAACAGCCGATCCAGACGCTGGCGATCCAGGAGCTGCCGTTGACGATCAAATGCTTGGGTATCACCTGGGCTTCAAAAGCGCTGTTGGCCGGGTCAGAAAAGCCGCGGGCAATGCCGGCTAAGAAAACAATGCTGTATAGGCCTAATAAGGAAGTGGCTTCATGTTTGGTTGACAAAAAGCCCAAGAATAAGGCGCAGATCAAGGATATGCCGCGGGTGATCAATAAGATCTTTTTACGGTTATAATGATCGGCGATGTAGCCACCAAAGAGAACCAATGATAACGCAGGGAGAGCTTCGATGAGGCCTAACCAGCCTAAATTTAAGGGATTATGGGTCAGCTGGTATATCTGAAACCCGATCACTACGGCAAGTGCGCGGCTGGCTAAGGTAAAAGATCCCACGGAGCCCAAAAAGAAGCGGATGTTAGGGATCTTGAGCGCATCCGCAAAATTCATTTTTAAGTCAGCATTCATAAAAATTAGTCTAACATTTTCATTTTAGATTGATAGAATAATCCGTTGTGCTGTTTTCACCCCCACCTAGCCTCCCCCATCAAAAGGGGGAGGAAACGTGATAAAGAAAGGGAATTTGATGGTAAAGATGAAAATTGAATATGAAGGTCAGCTGCACTGTCGTTTAGCCCATGGCCCTTCCGGCAGTGTGATCGCAACGGACGCCCCTAAGGATAATAACGGAAAAGGGGCGGCTTTCTCTCCGACAGATCTGGTAGCGGCGGCATTGGGAGCGTGCATGTTAACGATCATGGGGATCGTAGCGGGGCGTCATCAGATCAATTTAGAAGGTTCAAGCGTAGCAGTGGAAAAAGAAATGGTCAATGAACCGCTGCGGCGCATTGGGAGCATCAAGGTGGTCCTGAGCATGGCCAAGGGTGTTCCGGTGGAGAAACGCGCCATGTTAGAGGCGGCGGGGCTTTCCTGCCCGGTCAGTCAGAGCCTGCATCCCGACGTCAAATTGCCGATTGAATTTATTTGGGCTTAACGAATTGCCCGATCTGATTGCGGATCATGCGCACTTGTGTGTTCTGCGGGTCGAGGGCAATGACGCGGTCCATATCCCTGAGGGCTTTGTCATGCTGGCCTAATAAAAAATAGGCTTTAGCGCGGTCATTATAATATTGTGCGTCAAAGTTAAAGAGTTCGATCGCCCGGCTGCAATTCTTAACCGCTGACGAAAGTTGTTTGTTTTTTATGTTCGCCCGGCACAATTGACCGTAGGCGCGGTCATTGATGGGATCAAGGGCAATGACCTGCATGAAATCCGCATTAGCCAAGGCGATGTTGCCGGTCGTGAGTGCGCATAATCCTCGTTGGAAATAACTCTCGGTATAAGCTTTATTGTGAATGATCGCTGCGGAGAAATCCGCGATGGCCTTATCACATTCATTGTTCGCGGCGAAGAAAAATCCCCGTTCATACAAGGCGCGGTCGAGGTCCTTGTTCGTTGCTAAGGCTAACTTATAAAGATCCAGCGCCTGGGATGGTTGATGGTTTAATCCTAAGAGTATCGCTTTGCTTAAGTAAGCACTGGAGCTTGGGTTTAGGCGGATCGCTTGATCAAAATCCTTAAGCGCTTTATTAAGATCTCCGTGGGCCTGGTAAACATTCCCGCGGTTGATATACGCTTCTTCCATGCCGGGATCTGAACGAATGGCGGCATTGAAATCATCCAAGGCTAAAGCAAAATCACCCGATGCGGCCAGATCATTGCCGCGGCGTAGGTGTGCTTTGGCTGGATCAGGAAGGCGTTTAAGCATGGCATCAAAATGGGCGTAATCAACTTTGGAAGGATGCGCGGTCATCAAAATACTTTTATATTTCTCTTTAGCTATTTGGTTATGCGGTTGGTGTTTTAGAACATGTGTCCATAATGTTGTGTCATTCTGCCAAATACGGCATTGGTTAAAAGTGAGGATGCCTAGGATCAATGCAAGGACAAGGGGTAGTAAACGCGGGGTTTTGGACAGCACTATGCCCAGGATGATACAAATACCAACGGATGGAAGGTAGATAAACCTGTCCGCAACGACATTGATATCTGCCAGGTCTACGCGCACGAAAAAGAATATAGTGGAGATGAAAAATATAAGCCCAACAGTGACCAGTTTATCCTTACGCAACAGCCAACAGGTCTTAAACCATAAGGCTAAAACAAAACCGGCGATCCAATATGAGTAATTAGCCGGCATCACGGGATAGTCCGGTGAATAAAGTGGCAGCAAGGGGAAGGGCCAAAAGAATTTCTGAATGTAAAAAGCCGCGCTCCAGACAGCGAGAAGGATCGAATCGGGAAAAAGCAGCCTGGGGTGTCCTCCTAATTTAAAGAATGTCAGTGCGGCGATCGGAAAAATGATCATGGCAAAGGGTAGTTTTTCGATCATTCTCTTTTTGGTCAGGCGTCCATCATGGTGGTGATCCAGGATTAAGAGCACCCACGGTAAAGAAACGGCCATGGCTTTGGAAAGGATGCTCAAGGTCCCAAAGCTCAGGGCAAGCCAAAAGTATTTCATTTTGGATGATCGTAAATGTTGTTGGTAACTGATCAATGCTAGGAGATAAAATAGTGCGCATAGGACATCTTTGCGTTCCGTCGCCCAGGCAATGGATTCCACATGCATGGGGTGCAGGGCAAAGATGCCGGCAGCGATCAGGGCCGCCCAGGCGTTCAAGCCAAGACGCAGGGTAAAAATATAAACGCACAGGACAATGAGGATGCCTAGCAATACATTGATCAAATGTGATATGAACGGGTTAAGCCCAAACGCGTGAAACTCCATGTTAAAGGATAAAGTCGTTAGCGGGATATAGGTTTCATTGACAAAAGAGGTGAAGATGGCTTTGAGGGTGCTAAGGTCGAGAGGTTTATAAACAAGCACGTTCTGGAAAATATGTTTAGTATCGTCCCAGTGTAAATACGCTGCGTGCAGGCACGGAGAAAGCGCCAGGAATGTTAAAATACTCAGTAATAATAAATAGATCCCGTACATGGGGAACTATTGTACCAAAATCTCCGATCTGCGGGGAGCTTCTTCTTGGAGACTGTCGGACTGCTGGTTTTCCTGAGGATCTTCATCCTGGCGGGCAGCCAATGACGCAATAACACGAAGTTGAGCTTGACCAAACGCAGCCTCAGGGGTATTGTTTTGTGAGGAGATCCAGAGCCCATGAGGTTGCGTTTATATTTTGTTTGTTTGTTTATGTCCGGCATCGGAATGTTGTATGCAGCCGATCCTAAAGATCATGATATAGCACCAAGCGTTTTGCCTCACACAACTCGTGCGATGCGCACGGCGGGGTTTTGGTTGACGCGCCATGCTGATCCGCAAAAAATCATCCTTTCCGCTTCAGAGATCGTCACATTCAATAAACATATCCAGGATGATCAGCATCTGACTAAGGATATTTTCGCGTTAACACAAGATTTTAAGACCGATACCCTAGTTAGTGATTTTGATAAGATAACAAATGATTTTATTCAGAAGGACCTTTATACCAGAAGCGGGGTGCGCGATAGCGGCAATTATTTAGATAAGGCCAAATTGAACATGAACGCACCGGGTCTTGTTTTGGGTGTTGCGCCGCGTTACGCTTTGGTCGTTCATTACGCGGACGTGCGTTTCTTACCGATGGATGAGCCGCTGTTTGAAAGTCCCGGAGACGTTGATTTTGACCAGGTTCAAAATAGTACTTTGGATGTGGGGACGGCGGTGGCGGTCGTTCATGTCAGCGCGGATAAGAAATGGTACTACATTTTTGCCGCACTTTCACAAGGATGGATACAGGCCGACCGGGTGGCTTTAGGCGATGCGAAAACCATCAAAGATTTTTCTCAGGATGAGAGTTTAGTGGTCGCCGTCGTGGCTAAAGCGGATATTTTTTTAAATACGCAGATGACGCAACAGCATGATGCCGTGCGCATGGGAACGCGTTTGCCATTGGTCAAAGACGAAGGAGAGCGCCTGAGGGTGCGTGTCCCGGTTTTCGATGCCGATAATAAATTATTGATCGTGGACGGGTTTGTTCGTCCCAGGGAATTTCACGCGGGTTATTTGCCGTATACGGCCCAAAATATCATGACCCAGGCATTTGTGATGCTCGATCGTCCTTACGGATGGGGCGGGATGTATGGCGAGCAGGATTGTTCTGCATTCTTGGATGAGGTATTCTCAACCGTTGGGATTGTTTTGCCCCGAGATTCAAAGGATCAAAGCTTGGCGGGGAAGATATTTACGGAATTTAAACCAGAACAAAAAAATGAAGAAAGAATAAAGGCGTTCGAGAATGCTATCGGAGGGCAGACGATCTTGCCGATGAAAGGCCATATCATGCTGTATTTAGGCAGTTTTGAAGGAAGGCTGTATGCCATTCATTCTGTCTGGGCCTACCGCGTGCATTTAGGCGACAAAGATATTCCCAAAGTTATTAACAAAGTTGCTGTCTCAGACCTCTCGCTTGGCGAAGGTTCTGCCAAGGGTTCTTTGCTTAAACGATTAACCAAGATCATCAGCATTCAATAAATATGAAAATAACCAAGGTTCAAGTCGCTTCACTGAAGGCCCCCTTGATCGTGCCGTTCCGTATTGCCACGGGTGCGCATCAAAGCCTCGATAATGTTTTATTAACCCTCACATTATCTGACGGCACCAAAGGTCATGGTGAAGCGGCGGTGGCCACGCACATTACCGGCGAAACAGTGCCGGAAACGATCAAGCATTTGAAGCTCATGGCTACCTATTTGCAGGGGCAGGACATAGGTCAGTTCCTTTCGATGGGGGCCTATGCGCAAAGTTTATTTACGAAAAATATGGCGGTGGTGGCTGCGGTTGAAATGGCGCTCTATGACGCGTTGACCCGTTCCCTTAAAATGCCGCTGTGGAAAATGTGGGGAGTAAAGCCTAAAACATTTGCCACCGATATAACCCTTGTTGTCGGATCTTTGGATGAGACTATGGATATGGCCCGTGCGTATCATGCGCAAGGGTTTCGCGCTTTTAAGATCAAGATCGGGAAAGATATTGATCTGGATTTTAAGCGGGTCGCCGCCGTGTTTAAGATTGCCCGTGGATCGTCGCTGATCCTGGATGCGAATCAAGGCTATAGCGATCAACAAACATTGCAGTTATTAAAAGCTTTAGAGGATCATCGTATCAAGATCGACCTGATCGAACAGCCGGTCCCGAAAGATGATTGGGAAGGGTTAAAGCGGGTGACGCGTTTAAGCAAGGTCCTGGTTTGTGCAGATGAGAGCGTGT
>JANNCL010000001.1:0-2720 GCA_031386565.1 Candidatus Omnitrophota bacterium | reverse complement strand
AGGTGACAAGGCCAGGGCAGTTTATCAGAAAGTGATACAGCAGAAAAAGGAGCGGTAAAAATTTTGATGAAGATCAGCGGGTTTACCATTGTCCGCAACGCAGTTAAGTTTCATTATCCTGTCTTAGAGGCGATCAAGTCTATTTTGCCGATCTGTGATGAGTTCATTGTGAATGTCGGCGATAGTGAGGATGGTACCTTGGGGTTGATCCGATCGATCAATGATCCTAAGATCTGCATTATCCAAACAACGTGGGATATGAGCCAAGGATCGTCGGTGTTGTCACAACAGACCAATATCGCGCTTAAAGAATGCCGCGGCGACTGGGCTTTTTATGTGCAGTCGGATGAAGTGATCCACGAAGCGGATTTGCCGAAACTCAAAACGTGCATGCAGAAATATTTGCATGCTCCTAATATTGACGCGCTGCGTTTTAAATGGCTGCATTTTTATGGTTCCTTCTGGCGATATCGCATTGACAAGGGCTGGTATCAGAAGCAAGACCGTATTATCCGTAACAATGGGCAGATCCAGTCGGTCGGGGATGCTTTCGGGTTCGCGCGGACGGACGGCAAGCCTTTGCGCTGCGCCCAAACCCATTGCCTGCTATACCATTACGGCTGGGTCAATTCTTTGGAAGACATGGCCAAGCGGACAGAAAATGCCGCGAATATTGGTTACAGCGACGGGGGTAAGTCGGATATCCGTAAGTTGGGGTATGGTGATCTAAATCGTTTCCCGGCTTATGTAGGCACGCATCCGGCGGTGATGAAAGGGATCATAACACAACACGCATTAAGCAAGAACGATTGGCAAGCCATCATTTGGCGTTTCTGGTGGAACCCGGCACTATGGCTGCGGTTGCGGATCAAGACCGGATCCAGGGTGAAAACACGGTTAACATAAGTCTTATCACACGAGGCAGGTTTATATGGGAAAGTTGATCAAGAAATCACGATTGTTGAATACGCCTCCGGGAACAATGATCTACGAGGGCGGATCCACATCAAACAAGGTCAAGATCACGGTTTTTGATTATGACGCGGGACATTTTACAGAAACCGTGGTTGATGATGTAGAACAATGTTTTACTTATAAGGACAAGCCCACGGTCACCTGGATCAATGTGGATGGTTTAACACGCATGGATATTTTGGAGAAGTTAAGTCATTGCTACCAGTTACATCACCTGGTATTGGAAGATATCTTAAATATCAACCAGCGTCCTAAGGCGGAAGATTTTGAAAGTTATTTTTATATCGTTAGTAAAATGGTTTCCATGGAAGAAATTAAAGATGAGGTAAACGAAGAACAGGTCAGTATCCTGTTGGGTTCGAACTTTGTTATTACATTCCAAGAAGAAAAAGAAGGGGATGTCTTTGACGCCATCCGGCAGCGTATCCGTAAGGATCAAGGACGTATCCGTAAGATGGGGGCGGATTATTTAGCGTACCGGCTGCTGGACGCGATCGTGGATAATTATTTTATTGTTTTAGAGAAGATCGGCGGTAAGATCGAGACGATTGAGGGATCCTTATTGGTTGAGCCCAATACGGGCATTGTACATACGATCAGTGCTTTAAAACGCAATTTGATATTTCTAAGGAAATCGGTATGGCCGCTCAGGGAAGTGATCCGAACCGTGACCCAGACTGATTCACCCCTGATCCGCCCGGAAACCTTAGTGTATTTTCGGGATATCCATGACCATGCCATCCAGGCCGTTGATACGATCGAGGCCTTTCGGGACACGGCTTCCAGCATGTTGGATGTTTATCTCTCCAGCATGAACCATCGGCTCAATGAGGTCATGAAGGTTTTGACGATCATCGCCACCATTTTCATGCCCTTGACTTTTATTACCGGGTTGTACGGGATGAATTTTAATACCCATGCTTCGCCTTATAATATGCCTGAACTGAATTGGTATTATGGTTATCCGTTCGTCTTGGGAACTATGGTCTTGGTTGTATCCGGTATGCTCTATTACTTTAAACGTAAGGGCTGGTTCTAACAGCTTTAGCGCATGACCGCGAGTTGCGGCAGTGTATCTGCGGATCTTTCTTGGATAGCTATATCAGTATGTTGTTTCTGGTTATTATCAATAGCCAATACCTCTGCTACTTTTATAAGCGCCGCTGACTCGTTAGGTAAATCGCCGTGATTGGAAATGACAGTAACAAATTGTTCTCCCAATCCGTTAAGATACATTGCGTGGATCCGGGAATCTGATGAACGTTGCAATGTGACCTGGTCATTGCTGGCAATGATCGAGAATGATCCGCGGATCACCGCATACAACCGTCGTTTTGCTTCTTCACTATAGATGGTTCTTTGTATCGCTCCATAAGGGCTTAAGGCTATACCTACGTTAATGTCGCCTAAATGGATACGCATTTTTTTATCGACGATCTCTAGCAATGAAACATTAAAGTAAGGACGGCACCACCGTTCTGCATCAACAGCCCCACCACCGACCGGTGCAAATTGGACTAAGAATATCGACTTGAATAAATTTTTATTTGCCGGGTCAATGGCCGCTGCTCGGAATATCGCCGTTCCATAGGAGTAGGGCAAGACAAAAATATTCTCATTCCTGATCGCGTATTTATCACGGGTGGATTGCCATTGTTCTTTTAAACCGTTCACTAGTTTTCTGAAAGGTTCCTGATAATTATACTGGTACATAAAAATATTGAATTGGTCCTGGGTTAGGTTCC
>JANNCL010000242.1:0-2793 GCA_031386565.1 Candidatus Omnitrophota bacterium | reverse complement strand
CCGAAACAAAGTGTTAATTTCACTATTAAAGGCGAGAAGTATACACGTAAACCTGTTGCTGAATTGGCGGGGGTTCTTGTTTTTGAGATTTTATCCGATGTCGGAGTTATTCCTGATTCTAAGATCAGAGCAGCTATTCATAAGGAAGTTTCTGCACACCAGCATGAAAATGTTCTTATTTTTGTTGATTCTCAACGTTCCCAGAGCTTGTGGTATTGGATGAAGCGTTATGAACGAAAGAAGTTTCCACGGGATCATATTTATATGCGGGGGCAATCGGGTGATTTATTCTTGAGTAAATTGAATGCAATGGTTTTTGATATTACCGATTTTGATGCGGAGGGCAGAGTTCCGCTTTTGGAGGTTACAAGCCGACTTAAAGATGCTTTAGATGTTGAGCGTGTTACAAAGAAGTTTTATACGGAGTTTCAGGGTCAGCATTTAGAGTTTATTGAGCTGATTCAAGGGATTGAGGATGATCGAGATCGTCATTGGTATGCTTCGGTTCTTTTGAATCGGTTGATGTTTATTTATTTTCTTCAGAAAAAGTTCTTTCTTGATGACGGTAATGCAAATTATCTTCAGGATAAATTGGCTTTGATAAGGAAGGCAGGCAAGAATCTTTATTATGAGAAGTTTCTAAAAGTTCTATTCTTTGAGGGTTTCGCTAAACCAGCAGACCGAAGAACGCCTGAAGCTATTGAGATTTTAGGAAAAGTA
Source organism: Candidatus Omnitrophota bacterium (assembly GCA_031386565.1). Taxonomy (GTDB): domain Bacteria; phylum Omnitrophota; class Gorgyraeia; order Zapsychrales; family Fredricksoniimonadaceae; genus JACQQW01. Next base: position 2,073 of record JANNCL010000242.1, on the reverse strand, counting down.
AAATATTTAAATGGCGGACTTTTCCTTCCACATCCTGTTGAGCAAAATTGGAAGAACATTAGTATCTCAGACAAAGCATTTGAAAATCTTTTTGCACTCTTTGAAAGGTATTCATGGAATCTAAACGATACTCCGGGTGGGCAAGACAACGAAATTAATCCGGATGTTCTTGGGTATATTTTTGAAAAATATATTAATCAGAAGGCATATGGAGCCTACTATACCTGTCCTGAGATAACAGAATATCTTTGCGAACGAACGGTTCATTCACTTGTTTTAAATGCTGTGAACACACCGGGCATTCCAGGCGTATTGGTACCCCGGAATTTCTTATCGATTGGTGATTTATTATTGGCTTTGGATGCCCAATTATGCCGACAATTACTATATGATATTCTTCCTCATTTGAAATTATTAGATCCAGCATGTGGTTCAGCTGCCTTTCTTGTTGCTGCAATGAAAACCTTGATTGATATTTACGCTGCTGTAATCGGACGGATTAAATTTCTAAATGATACTGGTCTAATAAGCTGGCTTTCGGAGATAGAGAAAAGTCATCCCAGCGCCAATTATTTCATTAAAAAAACGATTATTACAGATAACCTTTTTGGCGTGGATATTATGGAAGAAGCTGTCGAGATTGCAAAATTACGCCTTTTCCTTGCTTTGGTTGCAGCAGCTAATAAAGTCGACGACCTTGAGCCATTACCGAATATTGATTTTAATATTTTAGCTGGTAATTCATTGATCGGATTGATGCGGGTAGATGATAAGGAGTTTGAGAATAGGACAGTAGATTTATTTCGAAAAGGCTATCGCCAAGTTTTAGCTGAAAAGAATAGGATGGTTCAGCTGTATCGTAAGACCACGTCATATGCTGAGGATCTAAGTACATTACGTGATCATATTGATGAGAGAAAGCTGGAAGCTACGTCAACACTCAATGCAATTCTTTTAAGTGAGTTTGATAAAAGTTATGGTATTAAATTTGAACAGGCAGTTTGGGATACTAAAAAAGATGCTGAGGGCCGTTCAGTTAAGCGTCCATTAACTATAAAAGATATGGAAGATCTCAATCCGTTCCATTGGGGGTTTGAGTTCGATGAGATCATTAATCAGCAGGGAGGATTTGATGGAATCATAACAAACCCTCCTTGGGAGATATTTAAACCAAACGGAAAGGAATTTCTAAAGGAATACTCTGATCTTATTAGCAAGAAGAAGATGACCATACAGGATTTTGAAAAGGAACAGCAGAAGTTGCTTAAAGATAAGGATATTCGTGAAGCGTGGTTGAAGTATTTAAGCGGCTTTCCGCATGTAAGTGAGTTTTTTCGAACTGCTTATCAGTATCGAAATCAGATCAGTGTCGTCAATGGCAAGAAGTCGGGGACAGACATTAATCTTTACAAATTATTTACTGAGCAATGTTTTAATTTGTTGCGAGATGGCGGGTTATGCGGAATTGTTATTCCAAGTGGCATTTACACAGATCTTGGCACAAAACAACTACGTGAAATGTTGTTTGGTCAAACTCAAGTCACCGGACTGTTTTGTATAGAAAATAGAAAAGAAGTCTTTGAAGGGGTTCATCGTAGTTTTAAATTTGTTGTTTTATCTTTTGAAAAGGGTTCCTCAACAAAATCATTTTCAGCGGCATTCATGCGGCATGATGTTGCTGAGCTAGACCGTTTCCCGCGAGAGGGAGGATTAGATATATCTGTGGAACTTGTTCGGCGTTTATCTCCAAATTCGCTCTCAGTGATGGAATTTAAGAATGAAATGGATATTCGAATCGCAGAGAAGATGTTGAATTTTCCCTTGCTGGGTGAGGATATTCCGGATAAATGGAAGCTTCGCTTAACAGCAGAATTTCATATGACTAATGATAGTTATCTATTTCAGACAAAACCAGTTAAAGGTTCTTTGCCGGACGCAATGCTTTTCTTAGTTGAAATTCCTCAGGGTTCTCCAGTATTTAATTGATCGCTGCTGTTAATAATTCTTGAGTCTGCTCCTGTTTATCAGCCCTTTTCTTAATGATCTCTTGCATCTTAAAACGTAAAATATTCA
>JANNCL010000305.1:0-3346 GCA_031386565.1 Candidatus Omnitrophota bacterium | reverse complement strand
ATCGTCGTTTGGATTTTTGTATCAATGTGGGATTAGAATATTTAACGCTGGACCGCAGGAGTTCAACATTGTCGGGTGGTGAGGCAGAACGTATCCGTTTAGCCACACAGGTCGGGTCAGGACTGGTTGGTGTCATTTATGTACTCGATGAACCAAGCATTGGCCTGCATCAGCGTGATAATGACCGGCTGCTGTCAACCTTGCATGCCTTGCGTGATCTCGGGAATACGTTGATCGTTGTTGAACACGATGAAGATACTATCCGCCGGGCAGATTATGTCATTGACCTGGGCCCAGGAGCGGGTGAATGCGGTGGAGAAGTTATTTATGCAGGAGATGTAAAAGGGATACTCAAATGTAAAGCATCCTTAACGGGACAATATTTAAGCGGTGAATATAAGATCCCGATCCCAGCGCAAAGACGTAAGGCCATCAATGGAAATCATCTTAAGGTTTTCGGTGCCAGTGAACATAACCTAAAGAATATTGATATTGATATCCCTCTCGGTACCCTCACATGCATTACAGGTGTTTCCGGTTCTGGTAAATCCACATTGGTGGAAGATGTTCTTTTTAAAGCGCTTTCGAATAAGGTCATGGGAACAAAGGCAAAACCTGGTGCATTTAAGAAAATCGAAGGGACGCAATATATTGATAAGGTCATTGTGGTAGATCAGTCGCCCATTGGACGGACGCCGCGTTCTAATCCAGCGACATATACAGGAGTGTTCAGTGATATCCGGGATATTTTTGCGCAATTACCTCAGTCAAAGTTACGCGGTTATAAACCGGGACGCTTTAGTTTTAATGTCAAGGGCGGCCGTTGTGAAGCTTGCGGAGGGGATGGGATCAAGAAGATAGAGATGCATTTTTTACCGGATGTTTATGTTGAATGTGAGGTTTGTCACGGGAAGAGATTTACCGATCAAACACTTGAGGTAGAGTTCAAGGGAAAGAATATTGCCCAGATATTGGCATTATCAGTAGAGGAATCGTTAAGTATATTTGATAGTATCCCTCGTATCAAGAACGTTCTGCAAACGCTTCATGAAGTTGGGCTTGGTTACATCTGTTTAGGCCAGCCGGCAACAACGCTGTCTGGTGGGGAAGCGCAGCGGGTTAAATTAGCCAGTGAATTATGTAAACCGGCCACGGGAAAAACATTTTATATTTTAGATGAACCTACCACAGGACTACATTTTGCTGATGTTGATAAGTTATTGCAGGTGATGCAGCGTTTGGTGGACAGGGGCAATACTGTGCTAGTGATCGAACATAATCTGGATATTGTTAAATCCGCCGACCATATCATTGATCTAGGGCCGGATGGCGGGGATCGTGGCGGGCAGTTGATCGCGAGCGGAACTCCGGAAGAAATATCGTCATCTCCTAATTCATACACAGGAAAATATTTAAAGAGGTTTTTAGAAAAATGAGAACCCGTTTATTGTTAGCATTATATTTATGCTTTTTTTCATTATCAGTTTTGGCGCAGAACGATCCCGATGAGTTGATCACGACCGCTCAACGGGCTTTTGATGATGGTTATCATGATGTAGCGATCAAATATCTTGAGGAATTCATTCCGGCCTATCCGCAGAACCCCAAGATCAATCAGGCCAAATTGTTGCTGGGTGAGTGTTATTTTTTTAAGAATTATTTTGCTAAAGCGATCGTCTTATTTGATCAACTAGCTGGTGTTAATGATAGTAAAGAAGTGATCTTATTCTGGACGGCAGAAACACAGTTAAAATTATCTGATTATGGGAAAGCCCAGGCTAAATACAGCGAGTTGCTAAAAAATTTCACCAATTCCGTTTATGTTCCTCAGGCCTTGTATTCCTTGGGCTGGTCGTATTTTGATCAAAAGCAGTATGAAAAGGCGAAAGAAATATTTAAAAGACTAACATCACAGTTCTCTAAACATCAGTTAAGCGAAGATGCTTTGGCTAAGTCGGCCGAATGTGACTATAACTTAGGTGATTATTCCGCGGCTATTAAAGGGTTGGAAGCATTTCAGCAAACGTATCCTCAAAGCACTAGGATTGGGCAGATAAAATTAAATATTGCCGATGCTTATTACTATTTGGAAGATTATGTCCATGCCATGGATTATTACGAACAAGCGGGAAAAATGCTTTCTCAGGATCCGGCATCCATTCATGCCGCTAATTCCGGAAAGATCTGGAGTGCCATTAAACGTAAAATGTATGATCAAGCGCAAAAGATGATCAAGGAGTCTTTGGATTTTGCCAGGTCAAAGAACCTTACTACGGAGAATATTTTGTTAGCAGCAGGACAAATGTTTTATGAAAAAGGGGAAATGGATGCCGCGGTCAATGCCTATGCGGATCTGATCAACGCATATCCTGATGGGGATTATAAAATAGAAGCGTATTTGGGCAGGGCCAATGCTTTGTATGAGAACAAAAAATATGCTAAAGCGCAGGAGGATTTTCAATTTGTGATCGAACATCATCAAGGTTCTGATGTTGAACTTGCCGAAAAAGCGAACTTTGGCCTGGGATGGGTTCTGGTAAAATCAGGTGAACTGACAGCGGGTCTCCGCTGTTTTCAATCTGTCTATGAGCACGCCCAGCATGATGAAACAAAGAATAATGCATTGATCCAGATGGCGGATGCTTATCAAGAAGGTGGGAAGTTCAATGATGCCATTGGGATATATGAACAGATCGCCAAAGCCGGACGGAGTAACGGGCTAGAGGATTATATCCAATACCGTTTGGCCGTGGCATTATTGAAAGCTGAGAAGTTTGAGTCGGCCCAGGTTGCATTTAATGTTTTATTGAATAAGTATTCTAATAGCCGCTATCTTGAGGATGTGAATTATTATTTAGGTGTTATCCAGTTTAAAAATAATAATTGGCCTAAAGCCGCACAATATATGGATGCTTTTCTTAAATCGCTCGCTCATCCCAGTGAATTCGCACCGGAAGCAAATTATATATTGGCCTTATCTTTTTTGAATCAAAAACAGTTCGATGAGGCTTTAAAAGTATTTCAAAAGATCTTGCGTTTATATCCTGACGATGAAGCGGTCGCGAAAAATTCAGATATTGGTATCGCCAAGTGTCAGTTTGAATCGGGTCAGGTCAAGGACGCTATCAAGCGTTTTAAACTGATCATTTTTAAGTATCCTAAAACAGATGTTGAGCAAGAAGCATTGTTATGGCTGGCACAGGATGCGATGAAGAATTTTCAGTATGCCCAGGCCATAGATTACTATCATGAGTTATTGGACCGTTCATTGGATGCGGCTCATCAAGATCAAATAAATTATGAATTAGGCACTCACAGAACGCAAGAAGTGATTTTTATTCGTTTT
>JANNCL010000283.1:0-7167 GCA_031386565.1 Candidatus Omnitrophota bacterium | reverse complement strand
ATACCGAACTGGGTAAATATAAACGTGTAGATCAGTTGTTATACCTCGGTACAATTGTTACATTTGCTGTCCCTGCCTAGAATATTCTCCAGATATCGATGATTTAGATAATCCGAGGATCCTCAAGTAAAAAGGGAGACGATGTGAAAAAAATAAAAGATCAGCAGGAGCAGCCGGACGAGTTATCATTCCTTAAGGATAATTTCAGATTAAATTCAACAGGGTTAGACAATGATATTGTTATAGATATACAGGATGCCATAGGCAGAGAGCCATCTTTATCGATCGTGGCGGACAATGTCCAGGTCGATGTAGAGAATGGGATCGTGACTTTAAGCGGCGAAGTTAGTACAGAACAACAAAAGGACATGGCCGGCAATATCGCAACGACATTGGCAGGGGATGATAATGTCAATAATAACCTGAGCGTTATTCAAAGCGATAATATCGAATAATAGTGTAACTTTTCCCCTCCCCGTACGTTTAATAGGTAGAGCAGCACCTAAAGAACATTAACGGGGAGGTTTGTATGTATAGACGATATATAAAGATCATAGGCTTAAGCTGCATTGTGGTTTTAGTGGCTGTTCTTATTGTTCGAAAAGTTGCAAGTAATTGGGGTTACGTTAATTATGGTGTTTCTAGATCGTGTGATATAGCTCAGCCTGGTTACGATGGGCGCCAATATTCCTCCTATCAGACCTTGGGTATTCCAAGCAATAACAGTAGTCAATACACCTACCTTAGTCTTAGCGTTAACGACTCTGTGCAGACACAAACTTACCTAAGCCTGCTCGTTTCTAAGTATGGCGGCAGATCGATCAATTCTTCAGAATATCGGCTAAGCGGCGGTACACAACGAGGCGGAATGCTTGTCTTTGAAATACCTGTTTCGTATCAAAACGCTGTTTTAATAGATATCAGGAATTTGAGGAAAGTTCAAAGCGAGTCTCAATCAGGATCTTCGTATTCGGCTCCAATGATCCGCTATGATCAGCAAACGACTATAAGTCAAATTAAGGAGCAACGAGACCGCCTGTTAGAAGCATATACAAAGCAGCATGATCCTCAGATATCCAGGGGAATTGAGGCGGAATTGTCACAGTTGGATTCACAGTTGCGATCCGTGGAAGCAAACATGTATAGCGCGCCGCAGCAGTCATATATTGCCACGATCACGGTTAGTTATTGTGAAACACATCTTTCTTTTAGTGCGGCCACGGGAGATATTCTTTTGAAGGGTTTAAGATCCTTGGTTTCTATCGGGATGTTTTTTGTGAATATGATCAATGGTCTAATTGGTATTGTAACTTATTTTTTACCTATTGTTATCTGGGTTGTTTTGATATCATTAGCAATATTCTTTGGGTCAAAGTTTTTCATAAGATAAAGAAAGGATGCGGAACGGAATTATCTGAAAAAGCCAGGCAAGATGCATTTGAGAGAATGTGTAAACATTCCCAAGAGATGGGTGCTAATGCGATTGTTGGGGTGCATTATGATGCCAATGAGATCAAGGAAGGGGTAACGGAAGTGTTATGTTACGGCACTGCTGTGGTTGTTGAACCTTAAAATAATTGTAGATATAACTAAAAGGTTTAGGTAATGAAGAAAATATTTTTATTGTTGGTGTTTATAGGCATTTTTGTTTTGCAGGCACGCGCCGAGGAGATCACCGTTGCCGCGGCGTCGAGTTTGCAATTTACGCTTGAGGAAATTAAAAGTGTCTTTGAAGCTAAAACAGGTGTCACAGTAAATGCTGTTACGGGGGCGTCAGGCAAATTAAGTGCTCAGATCATAAACGGTGCACCTTTTGATGTGTTCATGTCCGCGGATATTGAGCTTCCTAAAAAACTTTACCGTGATGGGTTTGCCATATCAGCCCCTAAGGTTTATGCCATGGGAGTGCTGGTGTTATGGACTTTGAGGGATATTGATCTTACGCAGGGTCTTAGGGTCTTGAGAAGAAATGACATAATCAAAGTAGCGATTGCTTCACCAAACTCGGCACCCTATGGTAAACAAGCCTTTAATGCACTGAAATATCAACAGTTTTATGATTTGATCGAGCCGAAATTGGTGTACGGGGAAAGCATCGCCCAGGTTAATCAATTCATCACGACAAAGGCCGCGGATATTGGTTTCACGGCAAAATCGGTTGTCCTGTCGCTGAATATGCAGGATATAGGCAAATGGGTGGAAGTGGATGCGGCTGCATACGAGACGATCGCCCAAGCGGTGGTGATTTTAAAGAATGCAAAGGAACGTGAAATTTCTGCGCAAAGGTTTGTTGATTTCTTGTTTTCCGCCCAAGCCCGGGAAATATTCAAGAAATACGGGTATAAACTGCCATGATGCACCCTCAAGACTTAACACCAGTGGTCTTAACATTAAAACTTGCGACGCTGTCAACCCTTGTTTTGATCGTCATAGGCATTCCCCTGGCATGGTGGATAACGTTTTCAAAGACCAGATTGCGTTATGTTGTTGAAACGCTGGTGACCATGCCTTTGGTTTTACCACCCACCGTATTAGGATTCTATTTATTGTTGCTTTTAGGGCCGGCGTCATCGGTGGGAAGTTTCTTACAGCATTATTTTGATGTGCGTCTTGTTTTTACATTTACCGGGCTGGTCATTGGTTCGGTGATCTTTAGCCTGCCTTTTATGGTCAATCCTATTAAAGCAGGTTTTGAGGCTATCCCTAATTCTTTGATCGAAGCGGCGCTCACCCTGGGTAAATCAAAAAGAGATATTCTATTTAAAGTCATTTTACCAAATAGTAAACCGGCATTGATAACGGGCATTGTCATGTCGTTTATCCATACCGTCGGTGAATTCGGTGTAGTGCTCATGATCGGCGGTAATATTCCGGGCAAAACAAGGCTGGTGTCCATGGCGATCTTTGATCAAGTGGAGGCGCTCAATTATGATGCGGCTAATTTTTATGCGGTGATCATGGTTGCGGCTTCTTTTGTTATCTTGTTCTTGTTCTACCTATTTAATCGACGGATAAAGGTGTTTTAATGGTACAGTTTAATTTAAAGAAAAAGATCACCACTGGCAATGGTCCGGTTCTTTTGGATATTAATGTGTCTTTGGGTGTGGGAGAATTTGTTTCTATATTCGGGGCTTCAGGGGCGGGTAAATCTACCATTTTAAGGATGTTAGCCGGGCTCGCCGTTCCTGACGCAGGATCGATCAGTGTTGATGATGCGGTGTGGTTTGACAGTACGCGCAATATCAATGTTTTGCCTCAGCGGCGCAGCATTGGTTTTGTTTTTCAGGAATATAATTTATTCCCTCATATGACATTAAGGGAAAATCTGCAATTTGCTTTCGATGGCAAAGAGGATTCCCAAGTGATCGATGATTTCTTGAACATTGCCTGTTTAACCGAGGTTCAGGGATTTAAGCCGCAAAAGCTTTCCGGCGGTCAAAAGCAAAGGGCGGCCTTGATCCGCGCTTTGATACGTAAGCCTAAGTTATTGTTATTAGATGAGCCTTTTTCCGCTTTAGATCTTCCTATGCGTTTTACTTTGCAGCAGGAAATTTTAAAGATCCATGAACGTTTTAAGATCCCCACTATTTTGGTTACGCACGATGCAGCGGACATTGCGCGCCTTTCCAAACGTGTTCTGATCTTGCAAGAGGGTGTGCTTCATGAAGAATCCCAAGGGTTACAAATCCCTAAACAGCTTTAAAAAAGTTGTGCTAGAATGTCTCCATGGGATTTGAAATTCAATTCATTTTTATAATCATCGCTTTCTTTATTGCCGCGCTTATCATTAGCGCAGTGACGGCAAAGATCAGTCAGCAGGCAAAAGCTGTCGCTCAGCAAGAAGCGCAGGTGACCATGCTGTATCATTTAAGTAAAGACCTGGCTGCTGCGGATTCTTTTGATGAAGTGCTGAATGTTATCCGTATTAACGTGGGCAAGATCCTCGATTGTCATGTTGCTATTTTTTTATCGGCTGAACGCAAACTGGAATTAAAAGTTTATGACCCTGTTTTCCCGATCAACGAAAAAGAAAATGCGGCGGCCCTATGGTCATTTGAGCAGGATGCTGTTGCCGGATTCGGCACGGAAGTCTTTAAAGATTCCCGCGCGCAATATTTGCCGCTAAAGACATCCCAAGGCGTTTTTGGGGTGATGGGTGTTTTTTTCCGCAGTAAGATCTCGACCTATGGATCAACAAATAGCTATATTTTAAGTGCTTTGGTCAATCAAGCTGCCATCGCGATACAACGGACAAAATTAGCGGAGGTATCCCGCCAGATCGAACTGATGCGTGAGACAGAGAAATTGCAGACCGCCTTGCTTAATTCAATTTCGCATGACCTTAAAACACCGTTAGTTTCTATCATGGGGGTATTGGATAATTTACTGCATGATTTCTCGGCGCTGGACCAACAGACCAGGGAAGAGCTTTTGGCAACTGCTTATGAGGATGCGGACCATTTGAATCGTTTGGTGACCAATCTTTTAGATATGACCCGTTTGGAAGCCAAGGCATTAAAGATGCATGTTGAACCTTGTGAATTAAGGGATGTGATCGGCGCTTCGCTGCAGCCGCTCAAAGAGGAGATCGAAAAAAGAGAGATCGTGATCTATATACCGGAAGATTTCCCGGAGGTCACCATGGATTTTGTGCTGATGATGCGTGTTTTTATCAATTTAGTCGACAATGCTTTGAAATATTCCCATAAGGACACGCGTATCAGAATATCCGCGGAACAATTAGGCGATAAAATCCAGATCGATGTGAAGGATGAGGGCATTGGTATCCCTAAAGAAGACCTTGTTAAAGTATTTGATAAATTTTATCGCGCCGTCAATCCCCGGCAGATAACGGGCACCGGGCTTGGCCTGTCGATCTGTAAAGGGATCGTGGAGGTTCACGGCGGCACCATAACTGCTAAGAATAATGCCGGTAAGGGTGTCACCGTCAGCGTCATTTTACCGTTAGTCACACAAGGGGTTTTAGTCCATGGGCACTGAGCAAAGTATGCGCATTTTAGTAGTCGATGACGAGAAAACGATACGCCGTTTCTTGCGGGGGACCTTGGTTGCGCACGGCTATAATGTATTTGAGGCTGTGGACGGGGCGGAAGCGATCAAATGCGCCATTTATTCTTATCCCGATGTGATCATTTTAGATCTGGGTTTGCCGGACATGGATGGGGTTAAGGTCGTGCAAAAAGTCAGGGAAAGGTCTAAGATCCCGATCATTGTCATCTCGGTACGTGAAAGTGAATCGGACAAGGTTGCTGCGCTGGATGCAGGTGCGGATGATTATTTAACAAAGCCTTTTAAAGTGGGGGAATTGTTAGCAAGGGTGCGGGCGGTGATGCGAAGATTATTGCCGGAGAGTAATGAGACTATTTTTACCGTAGGGAAATTATCCATTGATATCGGCAAGCGCATGGTGCAATTAAAGGGCAAGCAAGTGCATTTAACCCCCATAGAATATAATATCTTAAAAATGCTGGTTCTTAATGCCGGCAAAGTCGTCACCCATAAGCATTTGCTCAAAGAAGTCTGGAACAAAACCGAAGATTTCGAAGGCATCGCCCATTTATTACGCGTGATGATGAGCAACCTGCGCAACAAAATAGAACCCGACCCAAACCGCCCTACCTATATCCTAACCGAGCCGAGCGTTGGGTATCGCTTGAGTATAGGACCGTAGAGACGCCATTTATGGCGTCTGATGTGTGCATAATCGAAAATTGACATTTTCTTGACTTGTTATTTAGGTCTATTTTATTTAAGATTAAATATCTTAATATATTCAGTAAAGATCGCTGCGCTCCTTCGGGGCTCGCGATGACGCTTTGTATGACGGGCAGGTTATTAAAATGATCGAATATATCGCCATCATCTTTGCTTTCCTTTTTGCCATTGGTCTTTCTGCGCTTTTATTGGGGATCCCAAAGCTCCTCGCGCCGAAACATCCAAGTGCGGTCAAATCCAGTGTTTTTGAATGCGGTAAGGTTCCCTTTGAATCTCCGGGGGATAAAATGCCGATGCATTTTTATATTGTGGCTATGCTCTTTATTGTTTTTGACGTGGAATTAGTTTTTCTTTTCCCATGGGCGGTGAATTTCAGGAATTTGGGTGTCTTTGGGCTGGTTGAGATGGCCGTATTCATGGGGTTCCTGGTTTTAGGTTTTGCTTATGTGTGGAAAAAGAAGGCCTTGGAATGGGAGTAAAATAAATGTCATCAGATTCATCATCAAATTTCTTTACGACAAAGATCAATGACGCTTTGGGTTGGGCGCGAAAATTCTCTATTTTCCAATACCCCTTCGTCACAGCCTGTTGCGGCATGGAATATATGTCGACAGCATCCGGGCATTACGATGTGGATCGTTTTGGCGCCGGTTTCCCGCGTTTCTCTCCGCGCCAATCGGATGTGCTTTTTGTTGTCGGTACTATCAGCCATAAGATGGCCCCGGTCTTAAAAATGGTGCATGATCAAATGTGTGAACCAAAGTGGGTGGTGGCATTTGGGGTGTGTACCTGTACGGGTGGTTTTTATGATAATTATTCGACAGTGATGGGCATTGATACGATCATCCCGGTCGATATTTATATTCCCGGCTGTCCTCCGCGCCCGGAAAATGTTATTGATGGTTTAATGAAATTGCAGGATAAGATCCAAAAAGGTGAGCAGTCAAGGACGCTTTACGATCCAAAAACAAAAATAGGACGTCCAGATCATGTCCAGCAACCTTATTCAATCCAACAGCATATCAAACATATAGAAGCATAGGCAATGACACCATTACAACGCATTCAGGAACAGTTTTCGAAAGATATCATTGAGACCCATGCGTTTCGCGGTGATGAAACAGTGGTTATTCATCCATCGGCTTTGAAAACGGTGGCTAGTTTCTTGAAAACTGACCCGGAATTAGACTTTAATTTTTTGATCGATCTGACTGCGGTCGATTATTTGTTTTATGCCGGGGGACGCATACAAAAAGAATTTCGTTTTGAAGTCGTGTATCATTTCTTTTCGCTCAAATTCAATCATCGCATCCGGATCAAAGTTCCCCTTGATGAAAAGAGTCCCGAGGTGGATACGTTGTCTGATCTTTGGCCGGGAGCGAATTGGTATGAGAGGGAAGTTTATGATATGTATGGTGTCAAGTTTTCAGG
>JANNCL010000274.1:0-7523 GCA_031386565.1 Candidatus Omnitrophota bacterium | reverse complement strand
ATCTAAAACAAGTGTACAGATCATTCAAGCGTTATTGGAACTAGCGAAATTGCCCGTTGGCGATTCCGAGACCGTGGTTTCTATTGCCCGTAAGATCAAAGCCCCGCAAAGTTATTTGGCTAAAGTGATACAAAGTTTAGCGAGGCAGGGGCTGGTTGTTTCGCAAAAAGGATTGAACGGGGGTTTTCGCTTAGCCAAGAAGCCATCGCAGATCAGTTTGTATGATGTGGTCTCTTTATTAGAGGATATAAGCCGTTGGGAGGGATGTCTTATGGGGAAGTCCGTATGCTCCGATAAAAATGCGTGTTCGGCACACAAAAATTGGAAAGTTGTACGAAATACTTATGTGGATTTCTTAAAGAATACAACGATCGAAGAACTAAAAGAAGAGTAGGAAAATTTTTTTGTTCATAAATAAGATATTCGGGTATGAATGTATTAATTAAAGAAAGTGGGGTTGTATGAAAAAATACTGGATAGCATTCATTGCGGTGGTTGTTCTTTCTTTTGGGGTGTTGGGGTGGCAGGGTTTTGAGATCTATCATCATAAACCGCCTATTCCTACAGCTGTGTTGACAACGGACGGAAAAGTGATGCTAACCAGGGATGATATTGAAAATGGTCAGAACGTATGGCAGTCTATCGGGGGTATGGAGGTGGGGACGGTGTGGGGGCATGGTAGTTATGTTGCTCCCGACTGGTCCGCGGATTGGCTGCATCGGGAATTGACCTTTATTCTGGAAGATTGGTCAAAGGCTCAATATGGAAAAAAGTTTCACGCACTTTCATTGGACGAACAAGCGGTTCTGACGAGCCGTCTTAAAAGGACGGTGCGTGCCAACACTTATGACCGCACGGCAGACACAATAAGGCTTGATCCTGTTCGGGCAAGGGCTTTTGCGGATAATGAAGTTTACTATAGTGATATTTTTAAGAACGGCCGCGCGCATTACGCTATTCCCGCGGGGGCAATGAGCGATCCGGCAAAGCTGCATCAATTGTCCGCTTTCTTTTTCTGGACATCATGGGCTGCCTCCACGAACCGTCCGGGAAAAGATTATACGTATACGATGAATTGGCCGCATGAAGACCTGATCGATAATCGGCCAACTGGCGGACTTATTGTCTGGACAGGGGTTAGTATTATTTTCTTGTTGGCAGGAATTGGTTTCATGGTGTGGTTCTACGGCAGTCAGGAAAAAGAGGAAGCGGAGAAGATCCCCGCTCAAGACCCTCTGTTGCATATCGTTTTAACAGCCAGTCAAAAGGTAGTCTTATTATACTTTCTTGTTGTGGGTTTATTGATCGTTTTGCAGATCACGTGCGGGATCATCACCGCGCATTACGGTGTTGAAGGGGCAGGCTTTTATGGAGTGCCGCTGGCGCAGTGGCTTCCTTATAGCGTCACCAGGACCTGGCATGTGCAATTAGGTTTATTCTGGATCGCGACGGCATGGTTAGCAGCCGGTCTTTTTATCGGTCCTATCATTGGCGGCAGGGAACCTAAAGGACAAAAAGCCGGTGTTATTATTCTATTGATCGCGTTGGTCATCGTGGTATTAGGTTCCATGGCCGGCGAGTGGATGAGTATTTTTCACAAGTTCTCCGGGAATAGCTGGTTTTATTGGGGACATCAGGGGTATGAATATGTGGACCTGGGTCGTGTATGGCAAATAGGTCTTTTGATCGGTCTGTTCTTATGGCTTGCTTTGGTGGCCAGGGCCATATGGCCAGCGTTAAAGAAACCGGATACACAGCGTCCGCTGTTAATGATGTTCACCGTATCTTTAGTTGCCATCGCCGGGTTTTATGGGGCGGGATTGATGTGGGGGCAAAAGACGTCATTGCCCATTGTGGAATATTGGCGCTGGTGGGTCATTCATTTATGGGTCGAGGGTTTCTTTGAGGTGTTTGCCACGGTGGCCATCTCATTCTTGTTCGCACGCATGAACTTGATCAAGCCGCTGCATGCTGCCCGGGCGGTGATATTCGCCTCAACGGTTTATTTGTCTGGCGGCATTATCGGGACCTTGCATCACTTATATTTTTCCGGCACACCGGTCTCAGCCATGGCGTTCGGGGCTATTTTTAGTGCCTTGGAAGTAGTGCCGTTGGTCTTAGTCGGGTTTGAAGCATGGGAAAATATTCACCGTGCTCGTACGCCAGGTTGGGTTGGGCGTTATAAATGGCCGATCTATTTCTTTGTTGCTGTGGCCTTCTGGAACATGGTGGGGGCAGGTTTATTTGGTTTCATGATCAACCCGCCGATCGCCTTGTATTACATGCAAGGATTGAACACCACGCCGCTGCATGGTCATGCCGCGCTATTCGGTGTTTATGGTATTTTAGGCATGGGGCTCATGTTATTCTGCTTAAGGATATATGATGCAAAAAGCGAATGGAATGACGGGCTGATCAATTTCGCTTTCTGGGCGATGAACGCCGGGCTCATGGCGATGTGTGTATTAAGCCTATTGCCTGTAGGGTTAATGCAAACATGGGCATCCGTCGAGCATGGGTACTGGTATGCCAGGAGTAGCGAATTCTTACAGACGCCGGTCATGCATTTCTGGCGCTGGATGCGGGTGCCTGGGGATACCATATTTGCTTTGGGTTGTTTTGCCTTCGTGTTATTTATGGTGAAGGTATTCTGGCGTACATTAAAAAGTTCTAAGTAGTAGGTTTGATTCTTTTCGTATATAATCATCGTTCGATATAGAAGTAAAGAACAATTGACTTGAATTGATTTTATAGAAAAAAACTTAGGAAGCGTATTTTGGATTATAAGGTCAACAATAATAAAGAGTGGTTCATGCTATTTGTTTTTATTTGCATGGGACTTTTGATCGGATTAGCTGGATTTATCTTTACGTATGCAAAAGGCTATTCATATCTTCTTAATGATCCCAAGGCATGTGCCAATTGTCACATCATGCAGGAATATTATGACTCTTGGGTGAGATCGAGCCATCATAAGGCGGCGTCATGCAATGATTGTCATGTTCCTCATCAGATCGTGCTGAAATACATGGCAAAAGCTAGGAATGGATTCAATCATTCCAAAGCATTTACCTTGCAGAATTTTAAAGAGCCTATTCGAATAACCAGAACTAATTTAGTTGATTTGCAACACAATTGCATTGAATGTCATGCAACATTGACAAGTGAGATCGCGGCGCATAAGGATGTTGAACAGGGTCAGGCCAGGTGCACGACCTGTCATCGGTCTTCCGGGCATATGAGGCTGGATTAATTCTTAGTTTGCGGAGAAAGAAATGAAAAAGATATTGCCATACTTTATCGTCATGATCATTACAGCTGTTTTAGTCGGATTATTGCTAACGTTTTTAATCAATATTAAAGAACGAAAAGAAGAGACCAGGATTCAGCATGTCAATGTTGTGGAGTTAAATGAAGAAACAACGGATCCTGCTGTTTGGGGGCAGAATTATCCCAGAGAGTACGATGGTTATAAGAAGACCAGTATTAAGACCCATACACGTTTTGGCGGGAGTGAAGGTATTTCCAAATTGGATAATGATCCCAAACTGAGGACTATCTTCGCCGGTTATGCGTTTAGCGTGGATTATAACAACCGCCGCGGTCATGCTTACTCCTTGATCGATCAAAAAGAGACGGAACGTGTGAAAAAATTTAAACAAGTTGGCAACTGCATGCACTGCCATGCCGGTGGTTTGAAGTCGATCTATGAGAAGGTTGGCAATGGGGACATGATGGCCGGTTTTGATAAGCTTGCGGCGATGCCGTTACAAGAGGCGTGGAAGTTCGCGGAACATCCCGTTGCTTGTGTTGATTGTCATGATCCTAAAACGATGAATCTAAGAGTGACCAGGCCCGCGTTCTTAAAAGCTATTAAAAAATTGAAAGAGAAAGATGGGATTCAAGACTATAACCCTAATGTAACGGCTTCACGTCAGGAAATGCGTACTTATGTTTGTGCGCAATGTCATGTGGAGTACTATTGTGGAGCGAAAGAAAAAGTTTTTTATCCTTGGGATAACGGATTAAAAGTAGAAGAGATCGAGGATTTCTATGATAATTTTAAATTCAAAGATGGGCATGGATTCTTTGATTACAAGCATGAGATAACCGGTGCGGAAGTGATCAAGGCCCAACACCCGGAATTCGAGTTGTATAGTCAGGGTGTTCATGCAAAGAGCGGGGTTGCTTGTGCGGATTGCCACATGCCTTATGTGCGAGAGGGCGCGGTAAAGATAACGGATCACTATGTCCGCAGTCCTTTGTTAAATATATCCAAAGCATGTTTGCAATGCCATCATTTTACAGAAAAAGAAATGCAAGAGCGCGTAGATTCAATACAAGATCGTAACTATAAGTTATTGAATCGTGCTGAGATCGCCGTTGTTGCGTTGATCAATAAGGTGGGTGAACTCAAGAAATTAGATGCTTTGGAAGAAGACCTTAAGCCATTGTATGCGCTTCAACGAAAGGCGCAATGGCGGGCTGATTTTATTAATGCTGAAAATTCCATGGGTTTTCACGCGCCTCAGGAAGCTGCGCGTATTTTGGCTGAATCTATCGATTATGCACGACAAGGAGAAGTTTTAGCACAGGAATTGTTGGCGCGATATGCCTCTAAGAAAAGTTCTCAAAGTATCAGCCAATAACAACTTTATATAAAGGTTGATTTATGAGCAACGTTAAATACCGCTGCCCTGTTATTCTACAAACTGGTTTCAGGATATTTTTTCTGGGGGCAGCCGTTTATGCGATCCTTTCCATGGTATTTTGGTTCTTTTTTTATACCATGGGGGGGAATATTTTTGTGGCGATGCCTTTAACGGTTTGGCATGGGCATGAAATGATCTTCGGATTTACGATGGCGGTCGTTGCCGGTTTCTTGTTAACGGCAGTGACAAATTGGACAGGGTTGCCTACGGCAAATGGATCAATGCTTTTGTGCTTGTTCTTATGTTGGGCGGCGGCGCGCATTTTGGCATTCATGCCGCCCGCCGTGCCAATGTGGCCAAAATTCTTATGTGATGGTTTTTTCATCGTTTTGTTGACGGTCATTGTCATGCGGCCGATCCTGAAGGTAAAACAATGGGGACAATTTGCCGTCTTATCCAAAGTGATCATGGTTGGCATGAGCGGTGTTATATTTTTTGGGGCGCTGCAGCAAACGAATATTGATGTTGAACATAAAGCCTTGCGTTTTGCGATCTATATGATCGTCAGTTTGATCTTTACCATCGGCCGCCGGGTAATGCCGTTCTTTATTGAGCGCGGGGTGGGTTATCCGGTGACCTTGCGGAATAGTAAAATACTCGATATTACCAGTTTAATGCTCTTGATCGCATTTTCTCTTCTGGATGTGTTCTGGCCGCAGCCTTATGTGATCGCGGCCTTATCCCTGGCTTTGGCCATTGTCCATGGGCTGAGGCTGGCCGGATGGCATACGCCTGGTATTTGGAAAAAGCCATTGTTATGGGTTTTATTTATAGGGTATTTATTCTTAATTGCCGGCTTCTTGTTAAAGATATTTGTCGTGCTGGCGCATCGGCCTGATGATGCGGCCTTGCACGCGTTTACGGCGGGAGGGATAGGGATCTTTATTATAGGGATGATGACCCGCGTTTCGTGGGGGCACACAGGTCGTAACATAGGTGCGCCTCCGCGTCAGCTTCCGTATATATTTATTCCGCTCATCGTTGGTGCGTTCGTGCGGGTTTTTTTGCCGCTTATCAATGAGTCTGGTTGTGGGATCTATATCGGGTTCAGTCAGGTTCTTTGGATGTTGGCGTATGGGTTATTCTTATGGATTTATTTCCCTGTCTTGACCGCGCCCCGCCCTGATGGGAAAACGGGTTAAGTGACTTCATAAGGCAGGGCTTTCGTAAATTTTTATTGCAAAAATAATTTTGATTGGTATACTATGGCTTCAATTCAATCGCCGCAGACAGGAATGGCATGAGGTAAATTTCGTCTGCGGTTAAACTTAAACGTCACACCTTTACCTGTTAGTTGCCAAACTGCCGGTGTGAAATGAGTCAAGGAGAAGTACCTCATGGATAACGAATTAATCAAGAAGTTGTTGGAAGCCGGTGTGCATTTCGGGCACCAAAGCCGTCGTTGGAATCCTAAAATGAAGCGTTTTATTTTTGGTGAACGCGGCGGGATCTACATCATCGACCTCGAAAAAACCGAAGAACGTTTGAATACTGCCCGTGACTTTATCCGCGAGATCGCGGCCAAAGGCGGTAAGATCCTATTTGTCGGAACAAAAAAACAAGCCCAGGATGTTATTGAAGAAGAAGCCAAACGCTGCGAAGGGTATTATGTCCGCAACCGCTGGATGGGTGGTTTATTGACTAATTTAGAGACCGTGAAGAAATCCGTTAAGAAATTGATCGATATCGAGAAGATGGAAACCAACGGTACGGTCAATCGTTTAACCAAAAAAGAAGCCTCATTGCTAATGAAAGAAAAAGATCGTTTGCTGCGTGATCTTGGCGGTATCCGCGACATGGCTGTTCCGCCGGCGGCGATGATCATTGTTGATACGAAAAAAGAAGAGATCGCGGTCGCCGAAGCCAATCGTTTAGGGATCCCCGTGGTTGGTTTGATCGACACCAATTCTGATCCGGATAAGATCGGTTATCCGATCCCCGGCAACGATGATGCGGTTAAATCCATTAAATTCATTACCGGATTACTGGTAGATAGTATTTTAGACGGTCGTCGTGAGTTTGCTGCCGGCAAAAAAGCCCAGGTGGTTGTACAGGCTCAAGAAGTGACCGTTTAATAGATAAATTTTAGGAGATCAGGAATGATGACTATTTCAGCGGCAGATATCAAAAGATTGCGCGAAGAAACATCTTGCGGGATTATCGATTGCAAGAAAGCGTTAGATCAGGCTCAAGGTGATTTCGCGAAAGCCAAGGATTTATTGCGCCAGCGCGGCTTAGAAATGGCGGCGAAAAAAAGTGATCGCGTTGCTAAAGAAGGCCGTGTTGAGTCCTATATCCATAACGGCAACAAGATCGCGGTGGTGGTGGAAGTCAACTGCGAGACCGATTTTGTGGCGCGCAATGAAGATTTTATTAAGTTCACCAAAGAGCTGGCCATGCACATTGCCGCGATGAATCCGGAAAATGTGGAAGCTTTATTGGCGCAGCCTTTTGTCCGTGAAGCCAGCAAAAGCATCAAAGACATGTTAAATGATCTAGTTGCCAAGATCGGCGAGAATATCGTCATCGGGCGTTTTGCTCGTTATAAGGTCGGGGAGTAAAACGAACCCGATCCCTGCGAAGCCAAAAGCGAAAGCATTTTGGCGAAGCAGGATAAATTGCGGAGAAATAATTGAATAAAAAACCCGTCTATAAACGGATCTTGTTAAAGTTAAGCGGTGAAGCATTGCTTGGCCGCTTACAGCATGGTATAGACGCGGAGATGTGCGCATCGCTCGCGACCCAGGTCAAAGAGATCCATGATGCGGGTGTGGAAGTGGCGATCGTCGTAGGCGGCGGTAATATTTTTCG
>JANNCL010000244.1:0-3374 GCA_031386565.1 Candidatus Omnitrophota bacterium | reverse complement strand
TGAAATGGAAGCAAATAAGCCCAACTGGTACGATGCCTTAAACGGGCTGCCCGGGTTACTGGGGTCATCGATCAGTGAAACATTTGAGGTGCGGCGTTTAGCCATGTTTGTTAAAGAGAATATTGACGTTTTAAGGGTTGAAGATCAAACGCCTGTTGCTGTTTTTAGCGAGTTGGCGGATTTTATCGAGGGATTAACAGAGCTTCTAAATGTTGACCATGATAGTTTAGAGTATTGGAAAAGATCCAATAATTTGAAAGAACATTACCGTCACAGGGTGCATCTGGGTATTGACGGCCAGGAACGTGCCATATCGATCGCCCAGGTGAAAGATTTCTGCAATGGCATTATTCGAAAGACAACGCGATCGGTTGAGAAAGCCAAAGATGCGAAGGGATTGTTCGCGACTTATTTTTATCATGAAGTGACCCAATATCATCAGCTGGACAAAGGGCATCATGGTGAACATCATGTGCGGGCCTTGGCTTTTAAGCGTCATGACCTGCCTTATTTCCTGGAAGGCTTCGTCCATGCCATGCGGGTGATGGATAAACCGCAAGCCGCTGGGTTGTACAAAGCGATCAAACAAAGCCCATTATATGATAAGCCGCTCGGGATGTATAAGGTCAATGCGCCGCTCGCCAAAGAAACCGAAGAGATCGGCCGCACCCGCATTTTCCCGTCGGGATGGCTGGAGAATGAATCGGTGTGGCTGCATATGGAATACAAGTATTTATTAGAATTGTTGCGCTCCGGTTTGTACGCGGAGTTATTTGCCGATGCCCAAAAATGCTTTGTTCCTTTTCTGGATCCGGCCCGATATGGCCGCAGCATCCTGGAGAATTCATCGTTCATCGCCTCCAGCGCGCATGAGGATAAGAATTTGCACGGTCAGGGTTTTGTGGCCAGATTGTCTGGTTCAACGGCGGAATTCATTCATATCTGGCTGACGTTAAGTGCCGGACCAAAACCGTTTGTGCTGAACGCACAAGGACAACTGGAACTGCATTTAGCGCCGATCCTGCCTTCCTGGTTATTTCGCACGAAGGCTCAGGAGGATCTGCCTAAGAACACCTATGCATTCAAGTTCTTGAACAGAACGCTGGTTGTCTATCATAATCCTAAGATGCAGGATACTTTCGGGAATAAAGGGGTGCGTGTCCGGGAAATAAAAGTGACCTATGCTGATAAAAATGTAGTGACGGTCGACGGGGCGGTATTGCCGACACCCATTGCGCAGGATGTCCGTGCGCTTAAAGTGGCGCGCATTGATGCTATTTTAGGGTAAAACATGAGTAATCAACGATTACGGGTAGGCTTGATCAAAGGCGGGCAGCTGGGCTTAATGCTCCTGGAGGTCCGTCGACAGTTCGATATTCAGACTTTTGTGCTTGATGACGATCCGAATTGCCCCTGCCGCGACCTGTGTGATACTTTTGTCCAGGGCGATTGCCTGGATTTCAATGATGTTTATGCCTTCGGTAAAGAACTAGATCTGCTTACCTTCGAATATGAGCATATCAATATCGAAGCGTTAAGAAAATTACAGGCCGAAGGGGTGAAGGTTTATCCAGACCCGGATATCCTGGCTATTGTGCAGGATAAAGGCACGCAAAAAGAATTTTACCGCACTCATCAGATCCCGACCAGTCCGTTTTATTTGATCCGCGATAAAGAAGAGCTTAAAGCCTTGGCGAAACAGTTCCCTTTGGTGATCAAAACACGCAAGGCCGGATATGACGGGAAAGGGGTGTTAAAGTTAAATACCTCCGCGGAGATTGACAAGGCTTTTGATGAGCCGTGTGTTGTTGAGGCTTATGTTGATTTTGATAAGGAGATCTCTGTCGTGGTTGCTCGAAATACTAACGGAGCGCTGGAAGTTTACCCTACCGTTGAAATGGTATTTCATCCGACTAAGAATTTAGTTGAGTTCCTGGCCAGCCCTGCTAATATTCCAACAGATGTGGACGCGGCAGCGCGACGGATCGCGATCGATATAGCGACGAAGATCGATCTGGTCGGTGTGCTGGCGGTGGAAATGTTCGTGACCAAAGATCATCAGGTGCTGGTCAATGAGATCGCCCCGCGGGTGCATAATAGCGGGCATCATACCATTGAAGCGAATGTGACCTCACAGTTCCAACAGCACTGGCGTGCGATCCTGGGAATGCCTTTAGGCAGTACGGCCATTACGTCGCCGGCGGTCATGGTCAATATCCTAGGCTGTGACGGGTATGAAGGCAAGGCGCGTTATGAGGGGATCATGGAAGCTGAGAATTTAGGCGGTGTTTTTGTGCATTTATACGGCAAGGCGATCACACGGCCATTTAGAAAAATGGGGCATGCGACCGTCTTAGATGTTAATATTGATAAAGCATTGGAAAAAGCCCGTGTTGTCAGGGAGCTTATTAAAGCAAAGGCCTAATATGCAAAAACCAACAGTAGCTATTATCATGGGAAGTCAGTCGGATCTAAAAGTCATGGGTGCTGCCGCTGATGCGTTAGAAGGTTTTGGTGTGACTAGTGAAGTGACGGTTGTTTCCGCCCATCGGACACCCGCACGCATGTATGAGTATGCCACCAAAGCCCAAGCCCGGGGAATTAAGGTCATTATTGCCGGTGCCGGCGGGGCAGCGCATTTGCCGGGCATGGTCGCGTCCTTAACGACGTTACCTGTCATTGGCGTGCCAGTTTTGCTTGATAATTCATTAAATGGTTTAGACGCACTATTATCGATCGCCCAAATGCCGGAGGGTATACCGGTCGCGACCGTTGCTATCAATGGGGCTAAGAACGCCGGAATTCTGGCCGCATCGATCGTTGCCTTGGAAGATAAGAAGGTAGCTTTAGCTTTGATCGATCATAAGAAACAATTACGTGTCAAAGTCGAGAATAGCGTTAAAGAAATAAGCCGCAAGGGGTATAAAGCTGTGCGTTCATTATCCAAGGCTGCTGCGGCAGGTAGGAAATAATGTTCACTGATTCTCACGGGATATCGTCTCACGCCCACATCCGTCAAGATGTGAAATTTCTCATGGGCTTGCTTGCTGATGTGATCAGGGAGCAGGAGGGTGAGGAGTTGCTGCTTAAGATAGAGCAGATCCGCACACTGGCTAAAGAGATCCGTCATTCGCAGAATCCCATGCTGGTTGAATCCCAAAAGAAGCTCATTGCTTCTTTGTCGTTGACCGAGAGTTATCATGTGGCGCGTTCTTTTACCATTTATTTTCAGCTGGTCAACATAGCCGAGGAAGTGCAGCGTATCCGCCGTTTGCGTGATTATGATAAAAGCGATGATGTGCTGCAAGAGATGTCCCTGCGTCAATTGTTCAAAGGATTGATGGAGGACGGGTTTACCCCTAAAGAAATTACGG
>JANNCL010000187.1:0-2872 GCA_031386565.1 Candidatus Omnitrophota bacterium | reverse complement strand
GGCATGCGCGATCGATCCAATACAATCGTATTTAGCCAGACGATGATCGTAACTGATGCTGAATGTAAACATGTCCGCCAGTTGATCACTTTTACCAGAAAATCGTGCACCCCATAGTTTGCTCATATCACTCCTTATCCTACCATACTACAAAGTTTTGCTTCTCTTCATTTGGTAGCTTCGTAGGGATTCGTCTCAATTAATACGGCATGCCCCAAAGACGGATAAAACCTTCTGATAATTTTGGATCGAACGTATCTTTATCTCCATAGGTCGCTAATTCTTCCTTGTAACGAGAAAAAGGCGATTTACGGCCAACCACCTGAGCACTCCCCTTATACAATTTCATTCGGACCACACCACTGACCCGTTCCTGGGTCTTTTGGATATAAGCGTCTAATTGCTGTTTCAGTGGCGTTTCCCATAATCCGTAATATGTAAGTTCAGCATACCGGGGTGAGATCAGTTCTTTATAGTGCAACGTTTCACGATCTAAAACCATCGCTTCTAATTCTTTATGTGATGTGATCAATAAAGTACCGGCTGGATTCTCATAGATCTCACGTGATTTGATGCCTACCAAGCGATTCTCTACCATGTCCACACGACCAACGCCATTAC
Organism: Candidatus Omnitrophota bacterium; assembly: GCA_031386565.1. Taxonomy (GTDB): domain Bacteria; phylum Omnitrophota; class Gorgyraeia; order Zapsychrales; family Fredricksoniimonadaceae; genus JACQQW01. The sequence goes on along the minus strand of JANNCL010000187.1, from coordinate 2,251 downwards.
GTCCGCCAATCTCATTTAATTTATTGATCAGATCAACAGGAATATAAGCTTTACCATTGACCTTAACCGGAACACCTTTAACATATTCAATTTCCACATACTCCGGTCTATTCGGACATTTCAAGGGATTCTTGGTCATGAAATATATTTCTTCCGGAGGCTCAACCCAGGGGTCTTCCAGAACACCGCATTCGATCGAACGTCCATAAAGGTTAATATCCGTCGAATAAGGGCTTTTCTTGCTGACGTCAATGGGTATCTTGTTCTTGATCGCATAATCGATCTCCTGCTCACGGGTCTTAAATTCCCAAGTGCGCAGCGGCGCTAATAATTCCAAATGAGGCGCCAAGATCTTAGCCGTCACTTCAAAACGCACCTGATCATTCCCTTTGCCTGTACAACCATGAGCGATCGCATTAGCTTTTTCTTTCTTAGCAACAGCCACTTGATGCTTGGCAATGAGCGGCCTTGACAATGCCGTGGCTAAAAAATATTTACCTTCATAAACGGCATTGGCCTTGATCGCCGGAAAGACATAATCTTTCACGAACTCTTCCTTTAGATCCAAGATATATACTTTGGAAGCTCCCGTCGCAAGAGCTCGTTTTTCAATGAGTTTAAAATCACTACCTTGACCGACATCCGCCATGAAAGCAATAACTTCAAAACCCTTATCCTTATACCAACGGATCAAACACGATGTGTCCAGACCACCCGAATAAGCCAACACTACTTTTTTCATATTATCCTCGCTTTTGGATTTAACCAATTAATTTTAAGAGCACTGCTTTTTGAGCGTGCAAACGATTTTCGGCCTGATCAAATATCACTGAATGTTTACCGTCAATAACCCCCTCTGTTACTTCCAATCCACGATGAGCCGGCAAACAATGCATAAAAATATAATCCTTTGCGGCGTTCGCAACCAATGCTTCATTGATCTGATATCCTTTAAATTCCTTAATGCGTTTGGCCGTTTCTTTTTCCTGCCCCATGCTGACCCAAACATCGGAATAGATCACCTGCGCACCTTTGACAGCCCATTTCGCCTCGCGTCCGCATTCAATGAAAGCACCATTCTCTTTCGCGATCTTTTGAACCTGCTCTAATATCACGGGGTTAGGATCATACCCCTTTGGACCGGCAAAACGCACATTGATACCGACCTTGGCACAAGCAATGATCAGTGAATGAAAAACATTATTACCATCACCTACATAAGCTAACGTTAATCCTTTAAATTTACCAAAATGTTCTTTGATCGTCTGTATATCCGCCAAAGCTTGACAAGGATGATACAGATCACATAAAGCATTGATCACCGGCACATCGGCATATCGGGACAGATCCACGATATCCTGATCGTCAAAAACGCGGGCAACGATGCAATGGACGTAACGCGACAATGTCTTAGCCACATCATACGTACTTTCACGCTTACCCAAACTGATCTCATCCGGGCCAAGATATAAACTGTTCCCGCCCAATTCATACACACCTACCGCAAAGGAAACACGAGTGCGATTAGAGGGTTTCTGAAAAACCAACGCCACACTCTTACCCTTAAGATCGGAACGCAACTTTCCTTTTTGTTTCTTTAATTTATCCGCTGAATTAACCAGCTTTAATACATCTTCCCCGCTATACTCCAGCATGCTAATAAAATCACTTTTCATTTCTTTCCTGCCGTTTCCATGGCTTTATCCAGGATAAAGACCGCTTTATCGATTTGTCGTTTTGTCACATTCAGCGCCGGCATGATGCGCAATACATTACCTTGAGTACAGTTAATAATAAGTCCCCGGTCTAAACAGACTTTAAATATATCCGCACCCTCCTGGGACAATTCCACCCCGATCATCAAACCTAAACCTCGAACTTCTTTGATGAAAGCATGCTTTTTTTTAAGATCTTCTAATTTTTTCATCAAATAAATGCCAGATTTCTTCACATTTGGTAAAATCTTATCTTCAGCGATCGCTTTTATCACACCAAGCGCTGCCTTTGTAACCAAAGGGCTTCCGGCAAATGTAGAACCATGCATGCCGGGTTTAAAAGCATCAGCCAATTCTTTTTTAACCAGCATGGCACCAATAGGCAAACCACCGCCCAATGCTTTAGCCAAAGTCATCACATCCGGAATTATCCCGTAATGCTGATAACAGAACATTTCACCGGTACGCGCCATGCCTGTCTGCACTTCATCAACCACGAGAAGGATGTTCTTATCATCACAGATCTTACGAACCGC
>JANNCL010000107.1:0-3620 GCA_031386565.1 Candidatus Omnitrophota bacterium | reverse complement strand
GTGCATGAATGTAAGAAGATCCAGGCAGCGTTGAATATTCCGATCATCGTATTAACGGCCAAACAAGGCATGGCGGAGATATTCAAGGTTGAGGGCGTGAAAGAATATATAACCAAGCCTTTTGCCATGGAAAAATTACTGGAATCTGTCAAAAAATATACTAATTAGAAATAGTTAAGAGGAGAAGGGACATCGTCATGAGTGACATTAATTTAACATCGATCGGGATCAATAAATACGCACAGGCATACCATAATTTATCATTTGATGAACTTTTCAAGCATGAAACGGACGCAGCCTTACAGGGTTATGAAAAGGGCATTGTCACTACCTTAGGTGCTGTTTCCGTGGATACCGGTAAATTCACCGGCCGTTCTCCCAAAGACAAATATATTGTGAAAGATTCAACCACCCAGGATACTGTTTGGTGGGCTAGCGGCGCTTCGTCCGGTTCTGATAATAAACCGATCACAGAGGATACATGGGCGCATTTAAAAGACATCACCTTAAATCAGCTCAATGGCAAGAAACTTTATGTCATGGATGGTTTTTGCGGCGCGAATGCCTCAACCCGTTTATCGGTTCGTTTGGTGACGGAAGTGGCCTGGATGGCGCATTTCTTCAAGAATATGTTCATCGCGCCGACCGCAGAAGAATTGAAGAATTTTAAGCCTGATTGGACAGTGCTCAATGCTTGCAAAGCTACGTGTACGGATTTCGCGAAATACGGCCTGCGTAGCGAAGTCTTCGTGGCTTTTAATATCAGCCAACGCACGACAGTTATCGGTGGTACCTGGTATGGCGGCGAGATCAAAAAAGGTATTTTTTCCATCATGAATTATTTCCTGCCGCTCAAAGGCATCGGCGCGTTCCATTGTTCCGCTAATAAGGGCAAAGCCGGGGATACGGCCTTATTCTTTGGTCTGTCAGGGACCGGTAAAACAACCTTATCTACTGATCCGAAACGTGCGCTGATCGGGGATGATGAGCATGGCTGGGATAATGACGGTGTTTTTAATTTCGAGGGTGGTTGTTACGCAAAATGCATCGGCCTGACCCCGCAGCGTGAGCCGGAGATCTTTGCCGCGATCCGCCGTAATGCTTTATTAGAGAATTGTGTTATTGATGAAAAGGGCGTTGTTGATTTTAACTCTAAGGAGAAAACGGAAAACACCCGCGTTTCTTATCCGTTAGATCATATTGAAAATATCGTCAAGCCTGTGTCCAAAGGCGGGCATCCTTCAAAGATCATTTTCTTAGCCTGCGACGCTTATGGTGTTCTGCCGCCGGTATCGAAATTGACCAAAGAGCAAGCCATGTATCATTATTTAAGCGGTTATACGGCCAAAGTGGCGGGTACAGAGCTTGGTGTCAAGGAACCATCCGCGACCTTCTCAGCGTGTTTCGGTAAAGCGTTCTTAAGTGTCCATCCGACCAAATACGCGGATATCCTGGCGCAGAAAATGCAAGAGCATGGGGCCAGCGCGTATCTTTTAAATACAGGCTGGATCGCCGGGCCTTATGGGGTGGGATACCGTATTCCGCTCAAGGATAATCGTTTGTCCATCGACAGTATTTTAGACGGTAGTTTAGATAAGGGACCGTTCGATATCCTACCTATCTTTAATTTGCAAATTCCGCGCGCAGTAGCCGGGATGGATGCGAATATTTTAAATCCCCGCAATCTGTGGGCGGATAAAGCGGCCTATGACGCGCAAGCGGTAAAATTAGCCGGGATGTTTATTAATAATTTCAAGATCTTTACGGACACAGCGAATGGGAAAGCCCTTGTCGCGGCAGGTCCACAAATAGAGCTTGCACAGGCAGGCAGGTAGTGTGGTATAATTAAGCTATGGATCGTTTCATGAAACATATAACAGCAGTATGTGTGGCCGCGAGTTTTATCGTGGCCTCATTGTACTGCTGTTCTTTTTCATCTATTGAGTTGAAAAATCATAAACATGCCTGCTGTGATACAAAAGCAGGCCATGGCCAGAAGTCTTCAACGGATTGCCCGCATTGCAATAGTTCGTTCAATGCGGAGTCCCGCGCTCACGATGCTGATCAGTTTCAACTGATTGCGCCGGTGTTGTCGTTTACTATGGAACATGGAATATCCCATGTCCCTGTTGTCTTAGGCAAGTCCTTATTTATCAATGGTCCGCCAGGGCCGTTGAATATTGTTCCGCTATATATTAAATCCCCTTCTTTACGTATTTAATCTCTTTTTTACATACTGATATTTAATTGTTTTATTCAAAGGAGAATCTATGCGTACATTTATTCAGTTATTTTTGATCATGGTTTTTATCACAGTAGCATCTTTCAGTTATGCCAAGGACATCTGGTATTGCCCGATGCATACAAATTATACCGCGGAGAAACCGGGGTCGTGTCCGATCTGCGGGATGACGCTGGTTAAAAGGCTCGATGATGCTGATAAGCTCAAGAGTACCTCGATCGGGGATCATGCTGCGGTGCATTTAAATAATGATCAGCAAAAATTGCTGGGGATCACCACCGTTAAGGCGGTGAAACAGCCTTTAAAACGGATGGTTCGAGCCAGCGGTTATGTGTCTACGCTCAATGAGCTGTTCCTACTGCAAGATACCTATGTTAAAGCGTACATCGATTTTGTGCAGGCATTCCGGGATAAGAAGCGTTTCGAACATGGGCGTCGGAACTGGGATGCGCACCGTGAGATCCAGGTAAAACTTCATAATGCTCAGGAGGAGTTATTGCGTTTCGGGATGAATGACACAGAGATAGCCAAGTTGCAGAAATACTCTTGGCAAACTCCCTGGGATCAGCCGGGACTATCATTTTTCAAAGAAGGGGTCAAATATTGGGTGGTGGCTTCGTTCTATGAACAAGATCTGGGGTATTTAGAAGCCGGTCAAATGGTGGATATTGAGGTTCCTGCGTATCACGAGCATATCAAAGGCATGATCAAGACCGTTGGTCAAATTATTGATCCGCAAACCCGCACAGTCAATGCGCTTATCGAGGTGCAGGATTACCGTGGGGAATTGGTTGGTAATATGTTCGTTAATGTGACAGTGGATGTGGAATTAAATGATTTTGTGATCATTCCTAAAGACGCGCTCATGGATACCGGGATACGCAAGATCGTTTATGTTCAAGGAAAAGATGGCGTCTTTGTTCCTAAAGAAGTCAGTGATGTCGTGTCCGGCGATAATGGCTGGGGGATCAAGTCGGGCATCAACGAAGGCGATGAAGTGGTGTCCCAAGGAAATTTCCTGCTTGATTCAGAAAGCCGCATGCAGTCTTCTTTACAAGGGGGGAGTCTATGATCGATCGTATTATAGAATTCTCCGCGAAGAATAAATTCTTGGTTTTTTTGTTGGTTGGTTTTGCGTTAGGGATCGCGGTGTGGTCGGCTAAAAATATCGCCGTGGATGCTATTCCTGATCTGTCGGATACGCAAGTGATCGTGTACTCTAAATGGGATCGCAGCCCGGATGTGATGGAGGATCAGGTCACTTACCCGATCATATCGTCGCTGCTGGGTATACCTAATGTTAAGGATATCCGCGGCTTTTCTGATTTCGGATATTCGTATGTGTATGTGATCTTCAAGGACGGGACAGACTTGTACT
>JANNCL010000216.1:0-8279 GCA_031386565.1 Candidatus Omnitrophota bacterium | reverse complement strand
TGCCGTTATCGGTGCCGGTAGCGTTGTGCTTAAAGATGTGCCTGCCCATACAACCGTTGTGGGAAATCCCGCCAGAAAAATATGAATCCAAAGATCTTAGTCTGTCCCATTGCCTATAATGAAAAGATAAAGCTCAAGAACGTCATTGACCGCTTCATCGACAGCCGCGCGTATGGCAAGGTTGATTATCTGGTAATGGATGACGGCTCCGATGACGGGACAAGTGAAGTGATCGCTTCCTACGCCGCGCAAGGTGTGCAGACGATCAAGCATGCTAAACGCAGCGGTGTCGGCGCGGCGATCCGTACGGCTATTTATCACGCAAAGAACGCCGGGTATGATATCATTGTGATCATGGCCGGCAACGATAAGGATAATCCGCAGGAGATCCCGCTGCTCTTAGAACCGATCGTTGATGAAGGTTTTGACATTATCCAGGGGTCGCGGTATTTAGGTAAAATAGGGACTGGTGGAGATATGCCGTTCTATCGTAAGTTAGCCACGCGGCTGCATCCGTTCATGTTCACGGTTTTTACGGGGAAGAAAGTCACGGATACTACCAATGGCTTTCGGGCGATGAAGCTTGCCATGTTCAATGACCCGCGCATTAATTTAGATCAAGCATGGCTTAATACCTATGAACTTGAGCCGTATATTCTCTGGAAAGCCGCGACACTGGATCTTAAATTCAAAGAAGCGAGTGTGACCAAGGTTTATCCGCCCAAGAAATTAGGGGGCTATACTAAAATGATCCCGTTCCTTAGCTGGTGGAGCATTTTAAAACCATTGTTCTATTTAAAATTAGGTATAAAGAAATGAAATTATTCGGTAAGAACCCCGTCCTAGAACGCATTAAAAGCAATCCTAAATCAATTCGCCGTTTATTGATCGAAGAGGGTCATGCGGAATCTGAGTATGTTGCCAAGAAATGTCATCAGCATAAGATTCCCGTGCAAGTGGTACCGTATACGAAGATCCAGAAATACGCGAACAGCACCAGCACCCAGGGGATCTTGGCGGAGATCGAGGATTTTGTTTATGCCGATTTCAATGAGTTATTAGAAAATGCTTTAAATAAGAATCGGGTGATCATCTTCTTGGACAATATCACCGACCCTCAGAATTTGGGCGGCATCGTCCGTAGTGCCGGATCACTTGGTGAATTTGATGTGGTCTTGCCGACGAGCGAAGCGGTGGGTGTCACGGAGGCGGTCTTGCGCGTTGCCTGCGGCGGGGAGAATTTCTTAAGCATTGCCAGGGTCTCTAATCTGGCCAATGCCATCACCAAAGCCAAGGACGCGGGTTTCTGGATCGCGGGTACGGCGATCAATGACGCGGTGTCGTTGTATGACGTCAAATTTAAAGCGCCGCTAGGATTGGTTTTTGGTTCGGAAGCAAAAGGGATCCGTGATGTCATCCGTAAGAAATTGGACTGTGAGGTCACCGTCCCCATGAAACAGGAAAGGATGTCGCTTAATGTCTCGCACGCCGTCGCGGTCTTCTGTGTCGAAGTCCTCCGTCAACGCGCTTAATTTTTTCGCCGAAGCGGGTTTGCTCAAGCGGGTCAAGCGCAGCGGCTGGTGGGTTGCCGGTATCGAGAACCCCGAATCTGTGGCCGAGCATTGTTTTCGTTGCGCGGTCATCGCCTTTTATATCGCCCTCAAAGAAGATGTTGATCCTTATAAGTCGGTAGTGATGGCGCTCTTTAACGACATCCACGAAGCCCGCATCAATGACCTGCACAAGATGGGGCATTACTATATCGAGTTCCGTGCCGCCGAGAAAAAAGTCTTTGAGGATCAGATCAAAGACCTGGACGCGAAAGTCAACCGTGAATTACGCGCGTTGCGTGATGCGTATGACGGACAGAAGTCCAATGAGAGCATTGTCACCCGCGACGCGGATATCCTGGAATGTTTATTACAGGCCAAAGAGTATATGGATAACGGCTATCCTGTGGCTAAGACATTCTTCCAACGGGCACCGGCGCATTTAAAGACAAAAACCGCGAAAGAGCTCTGGGCTCAGGTCAAACGATGGGACAGTCATACCTGGTGGCAGCATGTCGTCAAATTCGAACGTTGATCCGTCGTGGATCATGGGTGTTGCTGTGCATTTGCGTCAGTGGCTGTGCGACGTATAATACAGCCACCGGCCGCAGTGAAATGATCTTTATTTCCACCTCCTCTGAAGTGTCCATGGGCAACAAGATCAATCATGAGCTCATGTCGAAGAACAAGATCTGTATTAATACCCCCTCCAGTAAACGTTTGGAACGCATTGGAAGCCGCCTGGCACGGGTGTCTGACCGTCAGGATATCGCCTACCATTTTTATTTGATCGAATCTCCTGAGATCAATGCTTTTGCCGTTCCCGGCGGACATATCTATTGTTATACGGGATTATTCGACCGATTGACCACTGACGACCAGATCGCTGCGGTGCTGGGGCATGAGATCGGTCATTTAGCGGCAAAACATACGGTCAAGAAATTCCAGGCGGCCCTCGGGTATGATGTGATGCGCAATGTGCTGCTTGAGGTTTTGTCTTATAAAGCGCCGGGGATCGGGAATATCGCCTCCATGGGGTCGGATGGATTGATGCATCTGGCCATGTCGGGATACGGCCGTCAGGATGAATATGAAGCAGATCGTTTAGGAATTAAATATCTGTATTTGTCCGGGTATGATTTAAATGCTATGATAGAATTGTTTCATGTTCTTGATCCAACCGATAAAAATAAGGTGCCGCTTATTTTTCGGACGCACCCGTTCGTCAAAGACCGCATCGCGCGAGTAAGCAACGTTATCAAAGATGTAAGATCTAAATACTAAAACTATGAAGAAAAAATTAGACTATCTTGAACAGGCGTTGAAAGAATCCAAAGAGATCTTTAAGATCGTTTTCGAGCATTCCCCCGAAGCCATTACCGTTACCGATAAAGAAGAGCATATTGTCGCCTGGAATCCCATGGCGGAGAAGCTTTTAGGGATGGATAAGACCGATCTTTTCAATAAATCCGTTAAAGAATTATACCCGATCGATGATTGGCAGCGCATGCGCGGTCTTAACATTCGCAAGACCGGATGGCTGTCAGATATACAGACAAAAGTTATCCGAAAAGACGGATCGCTCTTGGATGTCAGCGCTTCTATTACAGTCTTAAAAGATCCTCGTGGTCAGATCGTTGGGGCCATCGGTATCCTGCGCGACCTTTCTCGTCAGAAGGTCTTTGAAGAGCAATTACTGCAGGCGAAATTAGCAGCGGAAGAAGCCAATCAGGCCAAGAGTGTTTTTTTGGCCAAGATGTCCCATGAAGTGCGCACGCCGATGAATGCGATCATCGGGATGCTGGACTTGACCTTGGACACGCATTTGACCGAAGAGCAAAAAGATAATATCAATGTGGCCAAGGATGCGGCGGATAATCTGTTGAGTTTGATCAATGATATTCTGGACCTTTCCCGCGCTCAGGCCGGTAAAGTGGTGATCGAGGAAGTTGAGATCAATGTAACCGATATTGTGAAGAATGTATGTAAGGCACTGTCGGTACTGGCCCGTAATAAGAATATTGACTTAGTCTGGGAGATCGATCCAAAAATGCCGCGATTGATGATGGGTGATCCAGTCCGGTTAAGGCAGGTTCTGGTCAATCTTATCAGCAATGCGGTGAAATTCACCAATAAGGGCAGGGTCACGGTCAACGTCAAAGTTGAGTCATTGCGGGATAAAGATTGTATGGTATGTTTTGAGATCATTGATCATGGCATCGGGATCCCTGCGAAGAATTTACCGAATATTTTCGATGTATTTACCGAAGCCCACAATACCACCGCCCGGCGGTATGGGGGGACGGGTTTAGGTTTGGCCATCTGTAAAAAATTAGTGGAAATGATGCGTGGTTCCATTGTCGTTGAGAGCACCGAGGGCATGGGTAGCACTTTCCGTTTTAATATCATTTTCCTCGTTAATTCTGATCTGCTGCTCAAGCACGCGCATCATATCCGTGATGAGCTGCAAAATATAGGGCTATTGCCGGAGACGCTGCGCAATTTACGGATCTTGCTGGCGGAAGATGATCCGGTCAATCAACGTATCGCTGTTAAGACGGTGGAAAAATTCGGCTGGAAGGTCACGGCGGTCAGTGATGGACAGGAAGTCTTGGATATCTTAGAAAAGCAAGCGTTCGACGTGATCCTCATGGATGATTCCATGCCCAAATTAAGCGGCATTGAAACGACCCATGTGATCCGCCGGGAGGAAAAACAAACCGGCATGCATATTCCCATCATCGCCATGACCGCCAACGCGATGACCGGCGACCGGGAACGTTATATCGCGGAAGGTATGGATGGTTATGTGTCCAAACCTTTTGACCGCAGCGTTTTATACAATGAGATCGTCAATTTAGTGGCACAACGCCACGGCTAATGCATACAAAGGGAGAGGTAATGGAAACAGAGATCATTGATCTAAAAGAAGTGTTAGAACGCGTTCAAGATGATAAAGAGCTTCTTTTGGAGCTTTTTGACATTTATCAAGGTGATTTTGTGAAGAAACGACAGGCATTATCCGATGCTATTAACGCTAAGGATATCACTAAGATCAAGGAGATCGCGCATTCCATGAAAGGCGCTTCCGGTAACATTTCGGCAAAAATGATCTATGGTTCTTGTTTGTCGTTAGAACAACTCGCTAAGTCTAATACGACGGACGGAATGAACGACCTTGTACAGCAGATCGATGTGCAATTCCTGCAGGTGAAAGATAAAGCAGCGCAGCTATCCAAGGAGTGGGGCGGCGGATGACGGCGACATTCCGGCCATACTTTTTTTTTATTTTCTTAGCGTGTGCCGCTTTTTGGAATTCTTTAACGCATCCTTTTGTTCATGATGAAATTGTTTTTATCCTTCAAAACCCGAACATCGCTCATTTTAACGACATGTTCCAGGTTTTTTTCACTCCCTCAGCGCATGTAACGGACGCAAATGCGTATTACCGTCCGATGCTTGAATTGCTGTATCGGGTGGAATATTCTTTCTTCCGGTTCAATCCCTTTGGTTGGCACTTATTCAATATCATCCTGCATGGCATTAATGCCGTGCTGCTCATGCGTTTATTACAATCCATTGGCTTTACCAGGACCATTGCTTTTGCCACAGCCATTTTATTTGTCGTTCACCCCATACAAACGGAATCGGTCGCTTGTGTGGCCGGCATCTCCAATATTCTAATGGCGTTCTTCGTTTTTCTTTGCTTGAACGCGTATGTGCGCAATAAGATGGGCTGGTCGGTTTTTTATCTTGTCTTGGGCTTGATGACGAAAGAACAGGCTATTCTAGCTCTTCCGCTTTTCGTTTTGATCGATTGCTACCGCGAGAAAAAACAAGCGGTGAAGTGGGGTGTTATCGCGGCGATAACAGTGGCGTTCCTTGCATGCCGCCAAACAATGACCGGGTCGCATATCATCAATGATATCCTGGCCTCTCCGGGTGAACTCAGACTCAGGATATTGAGCATTGCCCAAGTCGCTCTGACGAACGTGCGCATGTTGTTGATACCCTATGACCTTCATTACTACCGGTCGACGGATATTCTAAGCACGCATTGGTCGTGGTGGGTCGTGGTTTTCATCGTGCTTTTAGTGATGATCCGCTTGAATTTACGTTTTATATGGTTCGGGTTCGTGTTTTTCATTCTAGCGTTATCACCGGTCCTTAATATCATCCCGCTGGTAAATGAGTATTCCCTTATCAATACCATGGAGCATTTCCTGTATGTGCCGATGGCAGGGATCATGCTGGCCTTAGTTTGCACCATCGCGCATTTCTGCAAAAAGCATGCCGAGCAGATATTCTTGATCGTGATGATCTGTTTTTTCTTTATTACGCTCATACAAAATGAGTATTGGCAAAGCGAAATAGTGCTCTTTGAGCGCATGGTGGTGTACGAGCCGGATTTTGCCAGAGGGCAGTATTTATTGGCCGGGGCGTATTACCGCAATAAGGATTATGTGCTGGCGAACGAACATTTCTCCAAAGCGTATGCGATCATGGAAGGGTATTCGCAGAAAGCGGTCGGTCAAAAGGCTCAGGATTTCTTGAAAGGTTTTAAGAAAGAGATATTGTTCGATTGGGCACATAGTTACGAGGGCATGGGGTATGAGAAATTAGCGCAGATCAAATATGAACAAGCGATTCGTTTGGATGCATATGATCCTAAATTATGGGATAATTTAGGAGTGCTGTATGTGCATGCCGGGAAAGCCAATGACGCAGTTGCTTATTTTGAGAAAGCGTTGGAGGTCGATCCCAATTTCACGCTTGCCCGCCGTCATTTGGAACAAATAAAATAAAAGGAAGAAGGGCTTATGGTATGGATCGTTGGGGTCATGGTGGTGGTTCTATTTTTTATTGCCTATATGATCTATAAATTACCGACGGACCCCGTGTCGCGTCAACGCAAGAAAGAAAAGAAGGCGGCTGCGGCTGTTGTGGTTACGGATGAGAAGGATTGGAAGGAGATCGCCGCCCGCTGGGAGAAAAAGAATAATGCTTTGATCGGGGATCTGGAGAGATCCTCCATGACGGAGAAGAAATTAAACAAAGAGATCGAGGCCCAGAAAGTGAAGCTGAAAGAATTGATGGATAAAATGGCATTGGAAAAAAGCTGGCGGGAAAAAGAGCAGGGCAACCTGGAGAAGGCCAAGCACCATGAAAAAGACCTCAAAGATCAGGTCATCCAAACTGAAAAAGACCTGGAGCGGGAACATTCGGGGCGTTTATCCCTCGAGCGTGAGCTGCAGGAAATGAAGATCAGGTATGAGGTTGTTCTGGAAGAGAAAAGACAGGCAACGGTTAATGCCGCATCTTTATCAGTGACGGTAAAACAATTACAGACGCAGGTCAAAGAGCTAACCCGCGACAATGAAGGGTTGAAACAAAAGCGTGAGGATGTGCAGTGGGTGGCTAAATCAGAGCATGACGAACTCGTACGTAAACATCAAGCGCTGGTGCAGGACTTTGATAAGCTCAAGGGAAATGGATAAGGATGTTCTCTAAGCGTACCCAGTGGGATCAGGAATTGAATGATCTGCATCAGGTCTTAGATGCCCTGAAGTCAAGCGGCACGGATGTGATCGATGGTACTGAATCAAACCCGACACGTTGTGGTTTTGATTACCCTCCCTATTGGGTCAACGCCTTGGCGGACCCTTTAAACATGTCCTATGACCCTCAATCGGCAGGCATATTGAGCGCGCGCGAGGCGGTTGGGAAATTCTGCGCATTTGATCCCTTGCAGGTCCTGCTGACGGCTAGCACTTCGGAATCATACTCTTTCCTATTTCGCCTGCTGCTTGATCCCAAGGATCATGTCCTTGTTCCTTCTCCCAGTTATCCTTTATTCCAGTTCTTGTTGGAATTAAATGATGCTCACTATGATTATTATCCGCTGAAATATGATAATGCGTGGGGCATTGACTTTGACGCATTGGAAAAACTCGTACGGCCCCGCACCAGAGCGATCGTGCTGGTGAACCCTAATAATCCGACCGGTTCTTATCTAAAAAAAGAAGAGCTTTTTTTATTGAATATGTTCTGCAAAAAACATAACCTGGTCATTATTAGCGACGAAGTTTTTATGGATTATCGTTTGCAGGAAGGTGCGTTCCCGACGCTTAAAGGCAATAGCGATGTGCTAACGTTCGTTCTGGGCGGGTTATCGAAAGCATTGGCCTTGCCGCAAATGAAATTAGGATGGATATTAACCAGCGGGCCGCAACAGCCAGTGCAGGAAGCGTTGATGCGTTTAGAAATCATCGCTGACACGTATTTATCGGTCAATACGCCGGTGCAGCACGCCGTGGCAGGTTGGTTGGCTGATGCGAAGAATATCCAGCGGCAGATCATTGAGCGGGTTAAAACGAATCTATCCGCACTCACGGCAGCCGGTCTGAAAGTCCTTCCTGTTGAAGGCGGATGGTATGCGGTCATCTCCATGCCGCATCTTAAAGAGGAAGAGTTCGTTCTGGAGCTCTTAAGCAAACATCATATTTTGATCCATCCGGGTTTTTTCTTCGATTTTCCGGAAACCGGCTATGTGGTGGTAAGTTTATTGCCCAAAACAGAGCATTTTGATAAGATGGTCAGGATATTAAGACATCCTATAAAGAGTCAAGTATTAAAAACGAAGTAAAAAAAGTTGTCAAAGAGCAGTACTGATCTTTCTTAAACTGGCATAAAGACCCGCGATGGATTGTAAGATTCGCCAGATTTGAG
>JANNCL010000136.1:0-9935 GCA_031386565.1 Candidatus Omnitrophota bacterium | reverse complement strand
AGCGCAATGCCGTTGATTTTACATCCAGCGGCTTTAAATAACTGCCGTATAGTTCGAACACATTGCTGTCATAAAGCCCCCTGTCTAATTGCGGCATCGCCCGCTGCAAGCAATCGACCGCAATGGCACGATAGGTCGTGTATTTGCCGCCCATCACATAATACACACCGGACAATTCTTTTTTGATCACATGTTTACGTGATACCTGAGACGGGCTTTTTGCTGCATATACCAAGGGCCTTAAACCCGCGAACGAGGCAATGATATTCTCCTGTTTAAAAGATCCTTTAGGGAAATATTGCCCTGCCTGTGAGAGCAGATACTCGATATCCTCAGCCTGCACATGCACTTCATCGCTCGATAAATGATAATCCGTGTCGGTCGTGCCGATGAGCACTTGACTTTCAAAGGGGATCATGAAAAAAATGCGGTTATCCTTCGCGTTCTGCAACAAGATCGCGTCTTGTCCGATATTGCCGCGGCACACCAGATGCACGCCTTTGGTCACGCGCATCGCGTTACGAAGAGACGGAACATCTTTATACCGCAACTCATCGCTCCATGGACCGGCCGCGACCACGACCCTGTCTGCCATCACGTCGCACAATGCGCCATCATGCCCTAAACGCACCCGCGCCCCGATCACGCGCCCGTCTTTCTTAATGAAATCCAGGACCTGCGTGTAATTAGAAACATCCGCGCCATACTTCTTTGCCATCAACACATTCTCTAAACATATTCTGGCATCATCCATTTGGGCGTCGTAATAACTGACGGCGCCTTTGAGCCCCTTGCTTTTAAGCGACGGGATCAAATGTACCACCTCCTGCATGGACAAGACGCTGCTGCCTCCGACGCTATAAGCGCCGCTTAAGCGATCATACAGCCAAACACCCAATCTCATTTCCCATAAAGGACGGCCTTGGCCCCGATAAACAGGGATAATAAAACGCATAGGCCTGACCAAATGCGGCGCTGATTTCCATTGGATATAACGCTCTTTTAACGATTCAGCTACCAGGTCAAATTCAAAATTCTCTAAATAGCGGATGCCGCCATGCAGCAATTTCGTGGACTTGGATGAGGTCCCGCTGGCCCAATCATTTTTCTCAACGAGTGCCACGCGGGCGCCGGCTTTAGCCGCCAGATGCGCGATGGCCGCGCCGTTGATGCCTCCGCCCACAACTAAAAGATCATAATTTTTTTTGAACATCGCTATAAGGCCCTTTTAACCGCGGCTTGCCACCCGCTATACATTATCTGGGCTTGTGCTCTTTTCATCTTAGGGATAAAAACCTTATCCTGCCGCTGCATGGACTTTAAGTCCGCCGCGCTCCATATGCCCGCGGTCACGCCCGCCAGTTGGGCCGCTCCCCAAACAGTGGAGTCCAACTGTTTGGGCCGTTCAATGCGAATGCCCAGCATGTCCGCCGTGAACTGCATCAAGAAATCATTGGCGCACGCACCGCCGTCAACGCGAAGCATTTTGATGTCTAACCTTGATCCTCTGCGCATCAGATCAAGAACATCTTTGGTCTGATACGCCATCGCCTCGACCGCTGCCCGGATTATATGATTGACGTTCGATCCCCGTGTTAATCCGTAAATGATGCCGCGGGCATCCGGCTGCCAATAAGGCGCCCCTAATCCGACGAACGCTGGAACAAAATATACGCCGGCATTATCCTTGGTCTTCGCAATGCTGGCGCTTGTGTCCGCGGAATGCTTGATCACTCCCAATTCATCCCGCAGCCATTGCACCGCGGCGCCGGCAATGAACACCGAACCTTCCAGCGCGTAAACAGGCTTTCCCAGAACGTCGCAGGCGATCGTGGTGAGCAGGCCTTTATTGGAAACCCGCAGTTTCTTGCCCGTATTCAATATCATGAAACATCCGGTACCATACGTATTCTTGATCATGCCCGGATCAAAACAGCCTTGGCCATACAGGGCAGCTTGTTGATCACCCATCACCGCGGTGATGGGAATGCCCGGCGGCAAACCTGCAACAGCATCGGTTTTCCCAAAAGTGCTGCCTGAATGAAAGACCTGCGGCAACATGGAACACGGAACATCAAAGATCTTTAATAACCGCTCATCCCATTGCTTTGTACGGATATTAAATAACATGGTCCTCGACGCATTGCTTATGTCGGTCGCGTGAACCTTGCGTCCTGTTAATTGATAAATGAGCCAGCTATCCACTGTCCCAAAACACGCTTGTGCTTCTTTGGCTTTACGGGCAATGGAGGGAACATGATCGATCAGCCACCGGACCTTGGTCGCTGAGAAATATGGATCGAGGCGTAGCCCCGTTGTGTGCGCAATGTACGCCGCCTGTTTCTTTAATCGCGAGTTGCCGCAAATATCACTGGTGCGCCTGTCCTGCCAAACAATAGCCCTATGGAGCGGCCGCCCGGTCTGTTTATCCCAAACAATGGTTGTCTCCCGCTGATTGGTTATCCCAAGCGCCTTTATCTTGGATGTATCCAGGCCTTTGACGGCACGACGGACCACCGATCGGACGGAGCGCCATATTTCATCGGCATCATGCTCTACCCAGCCGGGATGCGGATAATATTGACGGAATTCCTGGTAGGCAGAAGCAACAACCTCGCCCCCGGCATTGAAAACAAATGCCCGCGAACCGGTCGTTCCCTGATCAATGGCTAGCAGATAAGCGTTGTTTATTGCCTTCATACATAGGACCTAATAATTTGCGGGCCAGCTCATCGCGGTCGCCGCCATAATCAAAATCATATTCCATGACCGCCAATATCTGAATAATGCCCATGAAGGCATTCTCCAATAATTTCGGGTTCTGAGCGGCCATATCGTCGATCATTTTCGCATAATGTTCTGGAGATTTTGAGATGCGGATCTTTCGTTTACGGTACCGTTCAATGAACTCATTGACAGTCATGACCTTGGCCTGGTCGTCGATGAGCAGATTCCATGCCTGGCTATTTTGATCTAATTTTTTCCAGAGGTCCTCAATATCAACGATATCCGCCACATCATTACCCAGCGCCGGCTCATACCCCGCGTCTCTTTTCGGCGCGCTATAAACACTTTGTATCCCCAATAAATTAGCGGCCTCGTTGATCGCCAGATCGATCATATCCGGGGACACTTCCACCGCGCTGCCCTGTGATAAGCGCTGGGCAATTTGCCGTATCAGCACATTGGCCACCGTCTGACTGAATACATCGCGGCTTACATTGGTTTGTGAATGCGCAAGGAACTGATCGACTTTCGACGCAATGCCGCTTTGTATCTGGGGATTCTCAACAAAATCTTTCGCCGACTGAACCTGCTGCATTTGTCCCGACGCTGTTGCCTGCCTGGTGGCTAAGACCGCTTGTGCCGCCATGCGCTGCTGTGCCTGCTCATTGATATAGGCTTGCATGCCAAGCTTGACCACAGCTTCCTGAATAGCCTGGCCTATCATGGCATCTTGCACTTGCGCGACCTGATTAGCCTGTATCTGCGCCGCAACCTGGCTAACCAACTGCTGTTGCACCACCTGCTGCACCATTTGCATCTGCAATTGATCCATTTGCTGCGCGTTGATACGCTGAGCGATCTGCCGGGCCACCGCCTGCTGAATATGCTGCGCCATCATATATTCCTGGGCGGCTTTATATTGTGCTGCCTGATATTGTGCCGCTTGATACTGCGCCTGAGCCTGTTGATACGCCTGAACTTCCGCCGCCTGCCGCTCAGCCATCGCTTGTTGAACAGCCTGCTGATATGCCTGCTGTTTCATGGCTTTCATTTGCTGCTGCTTAGCAACCGCCGCTCCGGCGTGCGCGCAATCCGTGGTTAAAACAATAAAAAAAATTAGGAGGAGATAATTTCGCATGCGTTGATTATAACAAAGACGGGGATAATTGAAACCAACGTTATATGTTTTTATTCAAGGCGGCGCGGTCATCGAATTTACGGAACACGCCGATAATGTTCGATCGGTCCCTTAAAATGCCGCCTATTAAACCCCAGAAAATAAAACGCGGCCATCGCCACCAGGCCCGCCATAAATGATCGGGTTTGAACTCAAGGGCGGCATCCAGCGTCGCGTCGCCAAAGAAAGGCAATTCATGGAAGGCATGGAAATTAATGAATGGCCACGGGGTATCCATATAATTACGATGATAGATCGCTTGTGTTTGAAAGCCTTCCGCACACGCCAGAGTCTGTAAAATAAGCTTTGAAAGAATGTGGATACGGTACGGTTGATGAAGGCGCCAAAAAGCCTCCGGGTTAAGCGCGATCCTTTTAGCGTCCGGCGTATGAACAACTAACAGACCACCCGGCCGTAATTGACGCGACACATAACTGAAAACGGAACGCGGATCTTCAGCGCATTCCAAATGCTCCATCACCACCACTGCGTCATAATTCCCGGCTGTATCCTGTTTCAATGCTTCGGCAGACAGCGGCTGTTCAACAATATCAACCGTTGTTTGCCCCAGGCTTTCAAAAACATTCTTGAACATTGCCGCACTTAATCCGTAAAACAATACGCGATCAGTCGGTTTCAGACCTTCCTGGCGCAGGAAATGATAAAACCCCTCGAACATTTTACGATTAAAAACATTCAATTTTCTTTTCAGAAAAGGCGAGGGCTTTGCGATATCATTTAAAGTCACATAAACCAAAGAATGCAATGAAAGGCAAACGGGACAACGCCACATCCTGAAAAATTCATCCGGCAAGTTTCGTGCATCCGCCGAAAGGACACCGCTATCTCTTGAGTCAGCAAATGTTCCGCGATGGCAGCAAGCACACGCATACCGCCGCGCCGCAGCATTCTTTGCATCAACAAGACCGGCAGAACCTTCCTCGCTGATCTCTAAATAACATTGCTCCAGCTTTTGCACAACCGCAGGCAGCGTGTAAACCAAGCTTCTTTCATAACCTTTTTGCCCCATCCGTTTCCCAAGCTCCCGATCTTTGCATAAAAGGACTAATTTTGCGACAGCATCTTCCACCCGGTCCGCGTCCACGATCCACCCTGTCTGCTCATCCGCGACCAACTCTTCGGCGCAAATAATACGGTCCGTCACAATGACCGGACGAGAAAAGCGCATGGCCTCAAGGGCCACCAGCGCCAGGATCTCACGCAAGGAGGGCAAAAAGAAAACATCGCATGCGGTGTATAATTGCGGTAATTGATCATGCGGGACCTGCCCCTTGAACACGACCTTCTTTTCCAAACCGCGCTCGTGCACCATGGCGCGCAGCTGTGCGTCAAGAACCCCGTGGCCCGCGATCCATAATTCCGCTTTTTGTTCAAGCACTGCAAAACGTTCAAATGCGTTGATCAAATACACTAAATTCTTCTCGGGACTTAACCGCCCCACAAACAAGATAACGAACCGGTCCGCACGCGTGGTATCCACCGACTCATTGCCCTCAAACTCGATCGGATTGGAGACCCGATGAACCACCGGATGAGCGGTGAATTGATTGACCTGGCGGGTCTGCACTTCAGACGGACAAAACACAAGATCCAACTTTTCTAATAAAGAAAAATACCATCGGGTAAAGATCGGTAAGAACGGCTTCATGAAGGCGGGCGACACTAGCAGGTCAACGGTCATGTGCGCCGTGTACACGGTCTTTAATCCCATTTCCCGCGCCACTTCTAAGCCCTGCCACATCAAAAAACCTAAATAATGAAAATGAGCCACCGTGACTTTCTCATCCAAGAAAACTTTCATCAAAGCAGTCCGTGAGGGCAGCGCCTGGGGGTACCCCGCGATAACGATGCTTCTCAGGCGATATACACGCGCGCCATGCCATTCTTCAACAAAAGGCTGTCCCGGATGTCGGCTGGTGATGATCACCAGACGGTGACCATGCTTGATCAACTCTTCAACGATCTTCTGAACATGAACACCCACACCCGTCTTAGCCGGCAAGAAATCATCCGTGATCATCGCGATGCATACAGGAAGTTGAGGTGCTTTCATGCGGGCTGCTTTCTATTTAAAAAGCCTTGCTTACCGTCTTTGGCATACTGCATTAAGAACGTCCCCAAAAAGATCAAAATAACCCCGCCCACGCGAAACATCGATACATTTTCAGAAAATAAGAATACGCCACCCAGCACAGCAACGCCGTTAACGACGGAAAGCTGTATTGGCAGAACAACAGACGCTCGCCCATTTTGAAAGGCCATTTGTAAGATCACAAGCCCTGTGATATTAGAGATCAGGATCACTGGAAATATAGGATTCAAAACACATGACATCACATTGACCGGATGTCCTGACAGCGCCAGACTTGATGTCATTGCCTTTGCCAAGATCGAACTGATGCCAAATTCAACACCAACGGCTATGCCTAAAAATATCTCCGTAAAACGTGTTCGCATCCCAAGGAAGACCAAGCTTATCAGAACACATGCCGCGATCAAGATGAAGCATATGATGTGAACCCAATCAATGGTAGTGGTTTCAGCGATCTTGGCCTCACACGCGATCATCGCAGCCCCAGCAATGATCACGCCCATCCCGACCCATTCTAATTTGACCAGCCGTTCATGAAGAAAAATATACGCCAACAGCACTACGAAAAGATCCCCAATGGACATGAGCGGCTGGACCAAACTGATCGCCCCGATGTGCGTGGCTTTAATAAACAATGCTAATCCGAATAAACGCAAGAACATCCCTAATAGCCATTTCGGATTTGTTAGGAAACCCACCAGGACAACGCGCACCTTATCTTTTCCGACGCGAGGCAATTCATTCAAGGATATTTTCCAGATAAAATAGCCTAATTGGATCAGAAAAGAGGACGTCAACGTGAGCAAAATGATCATCATAATTTTTCCAATGCTTTCTGTGCGCCGGGATGCCCCGCCAGATCTACCGCTTCTTGATAATAATCCCTGGCTTTAGGCTTATCCTCAAAAGCATTGGCATACATCTCACCTAATAAATAAAAACATTGCGCCATGAAGAAGGCGTCCTTGGACTTATCGAATGATACCGCGGCCTTGTTCAACTCTTCCTCCGCCTGATGAAGCACCTTGCGGCCTTGTTCCTTTTTGTCATCTTTGAAAAGCTTTACCCCGTTACCGAATAAGATACTGCCATAATTCATATGCCGCTGCGCATTTGGAGCAAGGATCAATGCCTGCCGCATCAAGTCCAGGCCCTGGCTCATTTGCTCCCCATCGATAAGCTCAACAGCTTTGGCTTCCAGCTCATCCGCTTGTTTGACAGCCAGGGCATCGAAAGGCATATCCTTCTCAATGCTTTTGATCTCATCCCTAAAATAAGTGATCGGCATGTCAACCCCCGCGTCGATAACAACGGAATTTCTATCTTCCTTAAGGATCTTTCCCTCAACATGCGCGCCTGATTTTAAAAAAATAACCTCTGCGGCTCCATTGGAGGCAGAGGTTATCAAGAATAATGGAATGAAAAGCCCTGTTAGAACTTTCATCGCGTTATTTTTTCGTATTGGCGTCATCCTTTGTTGCGGTACTGTTCTCTGGCGCGCTGATGATCTGTTGTAATAAAACGGCTGACTTCTGCGCATTCTCCTGATCGCCGGCAGCTTTGAATAATTCGAAACTGCGGCGTATCGCCAGGACTGCAGGCAGTTTTTTGCCGCTTAACTGATTCGCGATGCCTAGCATATAAAAGAACGTGGCATTGTCCGGAAAATTCTTAACCGTGTTATCCAAAAAAGCCGCCGCGCGTTCATTCTCTCCGGATTTAAGCAATAACTGACCCAGAATAAAATAAGATTCCTGATTGGTCGGATCGAACTTAATGGCCGCATCCAAGCTTTTCACCGCGCCTTGATAATCTTTTTGCCCTAATAACGTGATCGATTGCGCGATCAATTGACGGGCCGCATCTTTGCGTTGTGTCGCTACATCTGTAGTTGCCGTTGTTTCCTGGCTGGCTTCTTTTGGCTGGCATCCCGCGATCAAGACCGTCCCTAATAAGACATACCCTAATAATTTCAACACAACTGCCTCCTGTCTATACTATTGCATAATTAATGACGTGCATGACGCTAGATAAGCGGCAGGCCTTTATTTTTTTACTGCTTTCGCTTTTAAATAATGATGAACACCGCTGGCGGCCGTACGGCCTTCATTGATCGCCCACACGACCAATGACTGACCTCGGGTCATATCCCCGGCAGTAAAAACACCGTCGACATTGGTCATCTTTTGCGCATCAGCTTTCACATTGCCGCGCGGGTCGAACTCAACGCCTAATTCCTCCAGCATCCCTTTACGCGCCGGTCCGGTAAAACCCATGGCTAATAATAAAAGATCGCAATCCATGGAAAACTCTGAACCCGGTATCTCCACGGGCTTCATTGCCCCGGTAGCGGGATCTTTGCTCCAATTTAACCTCACCCCATGCAAGGCTGTTAATTTTCCGTCCACACCGGTCAATTTCTTGGTCGATATCGCATAATCCCGGGTCACACCTTCCTCGTGAGAAGTGGAGGTGCGCTGGATGAACGCCCAATTAGGCCAGGGATTATCGGGGGTGCGCTTCTCGGGAGGCTGCGGCATCAGCTCAAATTGATGGACAGATAATGCGCCCTGGCGATTCGATGTCCCCACACAATCTGAGCCTGTATCACCGCCACCTAAGACGATCACGCGTTTTCCTTTAGCGGTGATCTGTTCAATAGCATTCGGCTTTACCGCGGCCAAATGATCCGCGTATGTTTTCATGAACGGATCGACAGGCCAGCTGTTATTGCGCAAATTTTGCTGCGGCAAGAAATACATGGCCTGATAAACGCCGGTTAATTCACGTCCCGGGACAGGCAATTCCCGCGCGGTCTCCGCGCCTCCGCATAATACCAATGCGTCATACTTATCTTTTAATTCTTTCGCGGCCACCGTAACACCCACATGCTGGCCGGTCTTAAACACCACACCTTCCGACGACATGCGGTCCACGCGACGCTGCACTACCCATTTCTCTAATTTAAAATCCGGGATACCCAGCGTCAACAAACCGCCAATGACCTGGTTCTTTTCATATACGGTCACTTTATGCCCAAGTTTATTCAATTGATCCGCACACGCCAAACCGGATGGGCCGGAACCTATGACCGCGACCTTAAAACCACTGCGACGTGTTGGCGGCTGGGCTTTGATCAGATCGTTATTATACGCGTGCTCAACAATGGCAAGCTCGATATTCTTGATCGTGACCGGCAGCTCATTAATGCCTAAAACACAGGCATTCTCACACGGGGCCGGGCAAACGCGGCCGGTGAACTCCGGAAAATTATTCGTTTTATGCAAACGTTCGATAGCTTCTTCATAGCGGCCGCGGTAAACAAGATCATTCCAGTCCGGGATGATATTACCGATCGGACAACCGCTCTGGCAGAACGGCACGCCGCAATCCATGCAACGCGCGCCCTGTTTCTGCAGATCTTTCGGTGCCGGAAGATCGACGAATTCATTATAATTCTTGATACGGACTGCCGGCGGCTGTTTGGTGTATTCCTGCCGGGGGAATTTCATGAAACCTTTAACGTCGCCCATTACTTGGCCGCCTTTTCTTCTTTGGTGCCGAGACGTATCGCTTCCGCTTCTTCTATTACCCGGCGATAATCCCTGGGATAAACTTTAACGAATTGTCCTAATACCGCTTCCCACTCTTTAAGCACATGCGCGGCAACGGTGCTCTGCGTCGCCTGATAATGCTTCTCAATAAGCGTCTTTAATTCCAACACATCCCCTGCTTCTTTGACAGGGAAGAGATCAACCATGCCCATATTGCAATTCTTTGAAAAAATGTTATCGCGGTCCCAAATATACGCGATGCCGCCGGACATCCCCGCGGCAAAATTACGCCCCGTGGGCCCTAGGATCACCACGCGGCCACCGGTCATGTATTCACAGCCGTGATCGCCAACCCCTTCGACAA
>JANNCL010000208.1:0-7543 GCA_031386565.1 Candidatus Omnitrophota bacterium | reverse complement strand
ACAGGGTGCATCAAATGGCGTTGGTGGGGTTGATCGCCAAACGTTGTCCTGGCTCTCCTTTCGAATTGGCTAAATTATTGTCGTTTACTATCATCCCGGTTTTTATCATCGGCCCCATTGCCGGTGTTTATGTTGACCGCTGGGACCGTAAAACAACATTATTCGTGTGTGATATCCTACGCGGCATGCTGGTTTTGCTCATTGCTTTTTATTTCATGGATATGCCTTCCATTATCCCGGTGTACGGGGTTGTGTTCGCTATTTTTGCGTGCAGTCGTTTTTATGTGCCGGCTAAAATGTCTTTTGTCCCGCAAATGGTCGATAAGGGGGACCTTCACATCGCGAATTCTTTGGTGACGGTCACTGGCATGGTCGCGTTGGTGCTGGGCGCTTTATTTGGCGGCTTTATCGTCGAACGTCAGGGACCTCGGGGTGGGTTCTTATTTGATGCGGGCACTTTTTTCATCTCTGCGGCCCTGGTCTTCTCGGTGTCGCGTTTTCGCCCGTGGCAGATCAGCAAGAAGAGGATCGTGGCTGCCGGCCGTAAGGCTGTTGCCGCTCACAAAGATGTCTGGCAAGAGATCACGGACGGGATCAAGTATATCCAGTCTAATAAACGCATCCGTTTTATTTTCTTCATGATGTCGGTGTTATTCGCGGCTGCCGGGGCGATCTACGTGATCATCATCGTTTTTATCCAGCAAGCATTTGGGACGGTGACCAAAGACCTCGGTTTTATGGCGGTACCGCTAGGCATAGGGCTGTTCTTAGGCAGCATGGCGTATGGACGCTATGGCAAGAACATGTCGCGTTTTAAGACCATCTTTTGGTCATTGATCTTAGGCGGCATTATGATCACTATTTTCGCCATGGCGGTGACCACCACTCATGACCGCACCTTTGGCGCCGCGCTGGCCGCTGTACTGGGTTTTGTGCTGGGTCCCATGGTGATCGCCGCCAATACAGTGATCCATAGTGTTTGTTCTGAGGAAATGAGCGGCAAGGTCTTTTCTGCCCTTGAATTTGTCATGCATTTGGCTTTCCTTTTGGCGATGCTGTTGAGTGCCTACATCGCGGAGTCGATCGGCCGTCAGTGGATTTTGATGGCGATCGGTGTTATATTTTTAGGAGTCGGCATTATCGGCCTGCTCAAATATAAAGAAAGCGACTAGATGTCCATGAAGAAATTTGCGGTATTTGCCTCCGGTCACGGCGGGAATTTGCAATCCATCATCAACGCGGTAAAGCTAAAGAAGATCCATGCTCACCTAGGCCTGGTTTTCTCCAATAAACAGGAAGCCTATGCCTTGGTGCGTGCTTATAAGGCAGGCATTCCAACGCTGTATCTTAACCCGCATGATTTTAAGACCCGGGAAGAATATGATCAGGCCATCGTTAAGGAATTAAAACACCATAAGATCGATTTTGTGGTTCTGGCTGGGTATATGCGTTTAGTATCGGCCGCGTTCATCGATCTATACCCTGATCGCATCCTCAATATCCACCCTTCCTTGATCCCCGCGTTCAAAGGGGCCCATGGCATTCGTGATGCGTTTGATTATGGGGCTAAAGTGACCGGGGTGACCATTCATTTTGTCGTGGAGGAGATGGATGCCGGGGCGATCATTGCCCAGGTGCCGGTCAAGATCACCGATAATGACACGCTGCTTTCCCTCGAAGATAAGATCCACAAGGCGGAACACCGTTTGTACCCTAAGGTCATTGATCTTTTTGCCAGAGGCAAATTAAAGATCAAAGGCCGTAAGGTTCTTACTGCATATTGACTTTGCCATTATCAAAACGGATATGGATCAAGCGGCCGTTGGATAAGGGCGGTTTGAGGCCTATGTCATCCCCGAAGGTAGATAATTGACCACGGTCAAAGATGAATTTCTTGTTCAGGCGCAAATTCGACAATTGAAGCTGATCGAATTTCTGGAAATTATAATAACGCGCGGTGTCCGCTACGATACCGACGATGGCGTCATCATAATCTTCCGGCGGATTGAAATCGCTGCGTTCGAATTTAAAACGGATGCGGTTGACCATTTGTTTGGTCAGGAAATCGGTCATGGCCACTTCTTCATATTTAATATGCGATCCGGTTTCATCGCCGATGAAATTTTGTCCACCTTTGGTGTCCGCGATAAAGCGTTTCATGTATTCTTCATAAGGCAAGTCGCCTGTCATATAGCGTTTGAAATCTTCCAGATAGAACGTGGCGCGTGTTTCAATGCCCTTTTTGATATCAGTCACCACCATTACAAAGAATTGGGGGGGAGTATCGGCGATCTCGTTATTAAAAAACACATCGCTGATACAGGTAAATAGATTATTCTGTGCCTTGATATAGCTATCGGTATATGAGGAATTGTAGCCGTAATCTTCCGTTTTAACCTTGGTGCGTTTGATGATGTCATATTCCAGCGCGAAGCGGTTCTCTTTGAAAATACCTTCCGCGAACTGCACCATGAACGGCGATGGTTTTTTAGCAGTATCCGCACCCGCGGTTTCTTTCTGAGCTTCGTAATCAAAGATAGGCTCCTGGGTCGGCATATAGATCCAGAAGGTCTGACCGACCATTTTGGTCGTTACATGCAGGTCATAGTCCTCCCTGGCCTTTTTCTCGAATTTCTTTTGAACTTCCGAGACAGAGACTATCGGCGACGGCTTCTGCGGCTTGTCGCAGCCAGCACTGAATATCAACCCGGCGATCAATATCGCGCTAAACGATCTGAGCGCGGGTAAGCGGCTTAACACCGAATTGCTGGAAGATGCTTTCGATCTCATCATATTCTAGCTCTTCTTTCCTGTATAATTCCTGGGCGAAGAATTCCAATAATTCGCGTTTCTCGACCAGAATGGTTTCTACGTCTTTGATGCATGTTTGTAAGATTTCCTGAACATCCCCGTCCAGCGTTTCTTTTGTTTTCTCGGAGACGAAATGGGCGCGGCCGGTGTTGCCGGTTCCGCTGTAGTAGGAGAAATCACCGACCAGCCCCGACTTTCCCATGCCGAAACTATAGACCATTTTGGTGGCCCAATTCATGGCGGTATAAAAATCCGCGCCTGGCCCGCCGCCAACACCGGTAGTGGTGCTGCCGAATTTGATCCGTTCAGCCACATAGGCCGCCAGGTTGACCTTTATTTCGGCCAGGATGGCTTCTTTATTCTTGCTGTACGTTTCTTCCTGCGGACGGTCAAAGATCATCCCCAAAGAGCCTTTGCGGGGGATGACGGAGGCTTTAATGACGTCGTTCGTCGGGTGAATTAAGTAACTGATAACGGCGTGGCCGGCCTCATGATAGGCGGTCCACAAGCGTTCTTTATCAGACATCTTGATGTTGGATTTCATCCCAAAAGCAATGCGATCGTAGGCTTCGGATAGGTCTTTCATGTTGATCTCTTCGCGCATTTCCCGTAAGGAGATCAAGCTTCCTTCACGCACCATGTAATCAATGTCCGCCGGGGAGAACCATAGGGTCTTGCGGGCCAGCATGGAAGAATTGACCTCTGCCGCTGCTTTGACTTTTTTAAGGTAAAAATCAAAAATATCCTGACGTTCCTTCAAGTTGGGCAGCGACACATGGATCTTGCGTTCAAAACGGCCGGAACGCATGATCGCCTCATCTAATTCGCCTTCATCGGCGTTGGTGGCGGCAATAACAATGATATTGTTCTCAGCTTTTCGCAAGCCGTCGAGCTCTGTTAAGAATTGGTTGATGGTGGCATTATGGCTGCTGACACCGCCGCCAAAGCCCTGGTCCTGCATGCGCGGGCGGGCGAAAGAGTCGATCTCGTCGATGAAGATGATGCAGCCGCCGTCTAAGTCCGCAAGCGTACGGGCTTGTTTGAACAATGATTTCATGCGCGCGGCACCTTGACCTACGAACATTCCCACGAATTCCGAACCGACTGCAGAGAGGAAGGGCAAACCGGCCTCGGTGGCGATGGCTTTTGCTAAATAGGTTTTACCGCATCCGGGAGGCCCGATCATCATGGTCCCTTTTACGATCTTACCGCCGATCTTCTTGATCATGGTGCGGTCTTTAAGCAATTTGACCAATTCCAACGCTTCGCGTTTTGGCACATCCATCCCGATAACATCGGTCATCTTGATATTGACCTTGGTTTTCTTAAGATCGATCTGGCCCATCTTGCCGGCCGCGCCGCCCGACATTAACCAGTAATACATCCCGAACGTTAACGGTGCCTGGATCAACGTGACAAAGATGAACATGATCAGGCTTTGGCCCATTTGAGCGGAAATATTACGGCGGGAAAAAGACTCTAGCTGTTCGTAATTCTGATTACCCACGATCATAAACGAGATCATCCAAGTCAACAGAACCAAACTAATGAGCACAATAATGATGCGCAACCAGTATAAACGCAGATAGATCAATACCTTACGTAACATAAATTAAATCCTTTGGTGGCAGTATGATAGGTAAAATGACATTATAAGAGAGTACCATATATTATAACAGGAGTCAAACCTGCCATAAAAATCAGAAGCCTTTTACATCTTGACGTCCAAAATATTCTATGCTATTTTGACTGTTCAAATTTATAAAAAGTTTCATAGGTAGGGGACGGTTCCAAACCGTTCCTTACGGAACATAATAAATCCAAGGAGCCGTATGTCTAAAATCAAATCTGTCGTGGCGCGTGAGATCATTGATTCCCGCGGGAACCCAACCGTTGAAGTGGATGTCCTATTAAGCTCCGGCGCTTTTGGCCGTGCCGCGGTGCCTTCAGGCGCCTCCACCGGCGAGCATGAAGCCATTGAATTGCGTGATGGCGATAAGGGCCGTTATAAGGGCAAGGGTGTATTAAAAGCGGTCAATAATGTTAATACTTCTATCGCTAAAGCGATCAAAGGTAAAGAAGCGGATTATAAAGCGATCGATGCCATCACGATCAAGTTAGACGGCACCGAGAATAAGGGTAAATTAGGCGCGAACGCGATCTTAGGCGTTTCCATGGCGGTTGCTAAAGCTGCGGCCAATGAAAAGGGTGTTCCGTTATACCGCTATATCGGCGGCAATAAAGCGCACATTTTACCTGTCCCTATGATGAATATCATCAATGGCGGGATGCACGCGGATAATAACTTAGACGTTCAGGAATTCATGATCATGCCGATCGGTGCACCGACCTTTACCAAGGCCATGCAGATCGCCTGCGAGATCTTTCACACGCTCAAAAGTATCTTACATGACAAGCACTTAGCGACTTCTGTTGGTGATGAGGGTGGTTTTGCACCTAACCTCGGAAGTAATGAAGAGGGCTTAGAAGTGATCATTGCTGCGATCGAAAAAGCAGGCTATAAGCCGGGCAAAGATGTGTTTATCGCTCTCGATGCCGCTGCTTCGTCTTTTTATAAGGACGGTCAATACGATTACAATGGCAAGAAAGTAGATTCTGTTGCCATGATCCAAGCCTATGCCAACATGGTTTCCAAATATCCGGTCGTTTCGATCGAAGACGGCCTGTATGAAGATGATTGGTCCGGCTGGAAAGCTTTGACGGATAAATTAGGGAAAAAGACCCAATTGGTGGGTGATGATCTTTTTGTGACCAATGTCAAACGTTTGCAGCAAGGCATCAGTCAAAAGACCGCGAATGCGATTTTGATCAAGGTTAACCAAATTGGTTCTTTATCCGAAACCTTGGATGCGATCGCTTTAGCTAAGAAGAATAATTATCATTCGATCATGTCGCATCGTTCTGGTGAGACTGAAGATACGACCATCGCGCATTTAGCGGTTGCCACCAACATCGGGCAGATCAAGACCGGTTCTTTGTCGCGTACTGATCGTTTGGCCAAGTACAATGAATTGTTGCGCATCGAGCAGGAGCTGGGCAAAAAGGCTGTTTATGCCGGGCGCAATTGGAGCAAGATATTCTAATGTTGAAAAACGCGATCTGGCTTTTTGGATTTGCGGTCGTTATGCTGATGGCATTTTTGCCGTCGTACACCAAGATGCAGGATCTAAAGATCAAGAATTATGAATATGTTGATCGTATCGAAGTATTGACCAAACGCAATGCACAGCTGGAACAAGAAATGCGCTTGTTAACGACGGACCCGGAGTATCTGGAAAAAGTAGCCAGGCAAAAGATGGGCCTGATAAAGCCGGGTGAAAAAGTTTACCGCATGGTCCCGCAACAGGCAAAACCAGCTGCGCCGGTAAAAACTGTCGTAAAGAAATCTTCGCAACCATAAAGAATTTTCAGATAAGCGAAGATTCCTTGTTGTAGCAAATAATGTTTTTTCTTTTCTTGGTTACAAGAAATAAATTGTGTTTTTTAAAAGTTGTGTCATACTACGTGAACAATTTTTTAGAAGTACCGGAGCAATACATATCGCGGGGTGGAGCAGCCCGGTAGCTCGCAAGGCTCATAACCTTGAGGTCGTAGGTTCAAATCCTGCCCCCGCAACCAATAAAACAGCAGTCCCTTATGGGGCTGCTGTTTTATTGTCTTGGAAGTAGGATTTGAAAGGAGCCCTGTTTATAAAACCCGACGAATAGGATGGTTTTATAGGGCGGGGGGCTGACCCGTAGTGAACCTTTGGCGTAGATGAGGCAAAGGTTCACGAAGGGCACTAAATCCTGCCCTCGCAATCAATAATAAAGACAATCCTTTTGGGTTGTCTTTTTATTGTTCAGGAAATCAGGATTTGCAGGGAATAAATACTGTTTGGATCTCTTCTTTTAATTTCTCTGCTTCAGCAATGGTGTCAAAGGAGATGGTTTCGAAGCGCAGTTCGTTTTTAGTGAGCATTTCAACGGCCCAGGTTGGCCCTCGTTCACTCCACTCGTGTTTTTGAATCGAAAAATGTTCTACATCAGAGGGTTTGTAGATAAAGTGACGTTGTTGGAAAGGGTTGATCAACTTAATATCGATCATCCCTGGTGTGATATGCCAGCGGATCATATAGCCAAAAAGTCCTCCTTTGAGAGCAGAAAATCCAACGCTCCAGGCTCCAATGATGATGACCGCGAAGAATGGGGTAAGGATATTGAGCGGCCAAACCCCGCGTCGTAATTCCAGTGCGGGCATCACAACGGCAAAGATACCCATCCCAACTAACAGGATACGCAGAAACGATGGCATGGGCACATCATGAATTAAATGGCGGGGTTTATCAGTATTAGGCATAAGAATTCTTTCTGAATGATTTGTTGGTTTGATATTTGGGTATAAAATAGCGTTTCTATATAACTAAGGTGACATATGTTAACATATGACAGAAATATCCCTGAAAGTTATGTATATTTATTAGTCTTGGGTTATTTATGAGAAAATTTGTTATGCACTTAAGATCCTTCGAGAAGAATTTACTGGTTATAATCTTCGGCGTTCTGCTGGGGTTTTTCGTTGCTTTAGTTCTGTCGTATTTTTTATTCCCTCTGACAGGTCAGGTTGATCCTAAATTCATGGCCACAGTCGTGGATACGCATAATTCTATTCACTCGGAATTGCGTGAGGCGAATTTTTATCGTTTGTGTGTGGTTTTTGGGTTTGGTTTCGG